>JAJFMM010000204.1 GCA_021772165.1 Chlamydiota bacterium
TCACATCACCGATGGCATAGATATCGGCCACGGCTGTTTGCAGGCGGCTGTTCGTTTCAATGGCGCCTTTTTCTGTTACCGATAAGCCCGCCTGATCTAGGCCTAAGCCTTCTGTGCAGATTTTTCTGCCAACGGCAACGAGTGCGAGGTCGGTGTCAAATTGCTTGCCATCGCCCAGCGTGACTGCAACATGGGTTTTTTTGTTCTCAAGCGTCTTGACCGCGACATTGGTAATGATCTCAATACCTCGCTTCTGGAACGCATCTGTCATGAATTGGGCGATCTGCGTGCCTTGTGTGGCCAAAATAGATGGCAGCGCTTCGAGAATCGTTACCTTGACGCCGAGCTCTGCAAAGAGAGAGGCGAATTCACAACCGATGTAGCCACCACCTACAATAGCTAAACTCTTAGGCAGTTCAGTTAGCTCTAGGATAGAGGTGGAGTTGAGAATGCGTTTGTGATCGCAGGGAAAGGCTTTGATGTCGAGTGGAATGGAGCCTGTTGCGATGATGATCTTTTCTGCGGCAAGAAAGAGGTTATCTTGCCCTACAATTTTCAACTCATAAGGAGAGTGAAAGGAAGCGACCCCACGATAAATCGTAATCTTGTTGCTTTTGATCAGCCCTTCCAGAGAAGTGCGAATTTTGCTGACCACAGAATCTTTTCGCTCTTTCATCTGCGCGTAGTCGAAAGTGACATCGCCAATAGAGATACCGAAATCTTTTGCGTGGCGAATTTTTTCCAAAATAGCGGAATTTGAAAGGAGAGTTTTTGTTGGAATGCAGCCTACATTGAGACAGCAGCCCCCCAATAAACCTTTGTCAATGAGCGCGACCGACTTCCCCATCTGGGCGGCTTTGATCGCGGCGACATACCCTCCTGGGCCTGAGCCAATCACAGCGATGTCATGCTTTTTTCTCTCGGTCATGCTTCTCTCCAAAATTTTTTTTTATGTGCTTTCCATTTTAGCCTAAATGGGAAAATTCTTTCAGCCGTAAAACATTTCTATCATCTCAAAATGGCAGGAATGTATACTCCATTCATATGAAGACCGCGAAGCGTCAGAAGCTCTGCTACAATTGCGAAGGGGACATCGACCTCGATGTCATCGTTTGCCCCTATTGTGCAGCCGATCTCCGAGAAGAAAAGCCTGAGCTGAGAGAGGCTCCTCCAAAATCTTCTATGATGCAGCAGATGTCCTATTCTCTCTATCCACCTTCCTATCCGATTAGAGATGAAGCAGAGCCTGCGCCTCAGCAGCAGGAGCCGCAGCAGTCGCTACCCCCGGCAGAGCCCTCGCCGAAGGCCTCTGATTTAGGCTTAGATGAGGAAGAAGAGAGCGATGGTGAGACTTCCGAGAAGATTATAACTGTTGTTGGACCCACCCTGCTTTTTGCACTGGGTGTTACACTCTTTCTTTTAGGCCTATTGCTCGTCCTCTGTTCTAGCAATGGACAGGTAGTTCTTAAGTGGGATGCGCGTCTCTGGTTTCTCTATCTTTTTGCCTCGGTTCCTTTTCTCATCTTTGGCTACCGAGCCATCTCTAAATTATGATTCTATTTGAAAAACGGCCCAAAACAGAGATAAATGATATAGAGTACCAGAGTTGGTATAGCCGCTGATAAAAACAGTTTGATCGGCGAAATGCCATTCTTGAAGTGCTTGCCCAGTAGCACATACCCCGCCGGATTCGGAGCATTGGCGATGACTGTCAGTCCGCCCCCTGCCACAACACCCGAGAAGAGTGCATACTTATACGCGTCGCCCCAGGACGGTACTAGGGTGGCAAGATAAGAAATGCCTGTGTTGTCCATAAAGCCTGTCAGCAAAATAGACACGCCCATGACGCCCAAGGGCGAGAATTTCTGAAGTAGATCTACGACCCACCAGCCCTGCAATCCTCCATGAATCGCTAAACCTGCAAGGAAGAGACCGACCAGAAGAGGTCTTGCAAGACGGATCGAGTATTGATGGTGGCGCGTTGCTTGGTGAAACCCGAGAAATAAAATAAAGCTGCCAATGAAAACTGCTGGATAGTGGGAGACAATCACAATCCAGGTGATAACTAGAATGTGAATGCCCGTAATCCAGAAAGGAATGGCGGTGGTGGGTTCCTCGCTATCTGGTGTGTGGATCTTATGCAGGATCTCTTTTCTCTGATCCAATTCCCGGAATTCTTTGCGGAAATAGAACCAATAAATTGTATTGGAAATGAGGATACCGAGCACTGCTTTCCAACCAAATTGGACGAGCATATAAAGGACATTCCAACCCCAGCAATGCGATAGAACCAGTACCGCAGGAGATGCAAAATCTGTGAGGACACCACCAATGGAGACGTTCACGAAGAGAAGACCCAGCGTGGCGTAGGAGAGTTTTGTGCTCGGCTTATAGTGATAAAACTGCCTGGAAAGAAGCAGTGCGCAGATGGCCATAGCTCCAGTCTCTGTAATGAGAGAGCCCATCAGAGGTCCCAGCGTGAGGAGTGTATACCACCAGCAAGAGAGCGTGCCTCCCAGATGATTTGCAATACGGCGTAGCAGTGATTCCGCTAAAGAGACAATCGGGCGCGTCGAGGTCAAGGCCATGATTACAACGACAAAGAGAGGTTCTGTGTAGTCGCGGGTATTGAGATAGCTCAAGGCTGTATCCCAAGTATGCGTTGCAGCGATCATGATAAAAAGAGGTATCGCCCAGAGAACAAATACAATTTCGACTTCTGCTAGAAAATAGAGAAATTGAATGCCTACGGCTCGTCTGGTGCTTGTTTTGTTTTTCTTGGGAACATGCAATTCCAAATTTCTTGCAGCTTTTCGAATGATATTCGTAGAAAAAGTATGGATAATCGCAAAAACGAAGATAAGGAGTGTTAGGAGGTGGAAAATCGAGTAATCAAAACTTTCCAAGCTTATAACAGATTCAGGTTTAAGGCAATCAGAGCCTTTAACGATCAATTGAGACAGAAAATCGTTAGCTAAAAGAATCTTCATCAACGCCTATTTCAAAGAACTAGAGTCCTTTCGTTAGCGTATCAAATCGTTCTTTTAACGATAAGAGTTGAGTTTACTCGGGCAGCGATTCCGGGATCAGGGCGGGTTTAGTCGTCTGCTTGTTCTTGAGTTGAGAAAGTGTTTCTTGTAGTTTTTTCTCTTGCTGTGCTGCTTGCTGCGGCATCATTTCAAAGCGGAAGAGATCTTGTGCAATCTCTTTGCGCAGGCGCTGTGAGAAGGATTCAAAAAGCGAGAACGCTTCGTGTTTGAATTCCTGTAGAGGATCTTTTTGTCCAACCGTGCGCATATGCACATCTGTACGCAGATGGTCGATGGAAAGTAGATGTTCGATCCAAAGTTGGTCGATTTTCCGGATCATCAGGCTGCGAACGACTTCTTGAAGAACCGATTGAGCTTTTTCTTCATCGTGTAAGTCAGGCTTTAGGAAGGCTAAAAGCTCGCGCTGATACTGGAGCTTGAGTTCAAAGGCTCCGATGATTTTATCAGTGGCCATCTTCTCTAGATCATCTCTATTTTCAGCTGCTAAAGATTTTTCATCGAAATGGATCGGGAAAATTTCTTGAAGAGCTTGGAGCAGGCTTGTCTTATCTGCTGTGGCGTTGTGTTCTTCGATGGTATGAGAGCAGACTGTTTCGAGTAGTTCTGCTGCAAGAGAGAGCGGTTTTTCAATGAAGAGCAGCTCGTTTCTAAAAACGTAGACCTCTTTTCTCTGCTTATTCATCACATCGTCATATTCGAGAGTGTGTTTGCGCATGGTGTAGTTGCGCTGTTCGACGCGTTTCTGCGCCGTCTCGATGGACTTGTTGAGAACTTTTGCAGAAATAGGCTCACCCTCAGGAGGGCGGAAACGCTGCAGTAGCGATGTCATGCGAGGGGATGAGAAGAGTCGCATCAGCGAATCTTCGAAAGAGACGTAAAATTTAGAAGAACCGGGATCTCCGAGACGGCCAGATCTACCGCGAAGCTGACGATCTATACGGCGAGACTGGTGACGCGTGGTGCCAATGACATGGAGTCCGCCTACGTCGGGCACTGACTCTTTCAATTTGATGTCCGTGCCGCGGCCTGCCATGTTCGTGGCAAGCGTGATGGCACTCTTCATCCCTGCTTCAGCGATGATCTCTGCTTCTTTAGCATGATTTTTCGCGTTGAGGATGGTGTGTTCGAGTTTACTTTGCTTTAGAATGCGAGACAACTTTTCAGAGACTTCAACAGATTCCGTTCCGATGAGGATAGGACGACCTTTTTCGTGAACTTCTTTGATCTCTTTGAGGATTGCGTTGTATTTCTCGCGCTCTGTCATGTAGATCTCATCATCGAAGTCCTTGCGCTGACAAAGACGATGCATAGGGATTTCAAGAACCTCTAATTTGTAGATCTCCTTGAATTCGTTCGCTTCTGTCATTGCAGTGCCCGTCATCCCTGCGAGCTTGTCATACATGCGGAAATAGTTTTGCAAAGTGATCGTAGCGTAGGTTTGCGTTTCGCCTTGAATAGCGACGTTTTCCTTCGCTTCGATCGCTTGGTGCAGACCGTCGGAAATGCGGCGACCCGGTTGAGGACGGCCTGGGTTTTCATCGATAATAGCG
>JAJFMM010000205.1 GCA_021772165.1 Chlamydiota bacterium
CCTTAGTAAAAAAAGCAGCGCCCAAAGTAGCGGAAACGGTTCATCAGCTTCCCCCTTTAGTGGCAGCAGCAACGCCGCCTAAAAAGCCGGTCGCTCCGGCGCCCGTTGTGGCAGCAGCTCCCGCTCCAAAAGCTCTGGCGCAAGTCACCGTAAAAAAGGGTGATACTCTCGAAAAGATTGCCAGACTCAATCATACCAGTGTAGATGAGCTTGTGCGTACCAATCAGCTCTCCAGTAGCTTTCTCCGCATTGGTCAGAAACTCAAGATCCCTGGTGAAAAAGGTCAGATTGCTGCCCACAAACCTCTTCCCCATGCAGACAAGCGTCCCTTAGAAGCATCTCAGATGGAATACTACACAGTAAAAGTCGGAGACAATCCTTGGACGATTGCCATGAAGCATCATCTCAAAGTCGATGAACTTTTAAAGATCAACGATCTCAATGAAGATAAGGCGCGTCGTCTGAAACCGGGGGATCGTCTTAGAATTCGATGAATCGTGCTTCACTTGGGCTGATCATCCCGGTCTCACTTCTTTTTGCTGTCGGATTGCTGATGGTGTTCAACACTACGGCAGCTGAAATCCTCGATCGCTCTCTCGATGTGAGTATGCACTCGGCGCTGCTCAAGCAGTTTTCTTATGGAGTCGTCGGTCTTATTGTAGGCATTCTTGTCTATTACTACGGCTATCAAGCGATCCTGAAGCATAGCCTGCCTCTGCTCATCGCTACAACTCTTCTGCTCGTGCTCGTCTTTGTGCCCTCCATTGGACAAACGATCAATGGCGCGAGGCGCTGGATCGGCTTTGCCGGATACACTTTTCAGCCCTCGGAATGTGCAAAAATTCTCATCCCCCTCTGCTATATCCGCTGGACACTTGCGCAAACAAAGCCGATGGCTCTCCGGCCTTTTGGCAAGACGCTGCTGCTTCTGTTGATTCCCGCTACGCTTATCTTGTTCGAGCCGGACAATGGGACCGCTGTGATTATTTTTGCCTCTCTGACGGTGCTTTTCTGGCTCACACGCATTCGCTGGACCTATTGGGTGTTGCCTCTTTGTGTGATCGCCTCAGTAGGTGTGCTGGCCGCCTCTCGTATGCCGCACGTGCCCGATCGGATTCGCGTCTATCTGCATCCTGAACTCGATCTAAGAGGAAAGGGGCACCAGCCGTACCAGGCAAAAATTGCCGCCGGCTCCGGTCAGCTTCTGGGACGTGGATTGGGAGAGAGTCTGCAAAAACTCAACTATCTGCCAGAGGCTCGAAGTGACTACATCGCGGCAATCTTTGCCGAGGAGTGCGGCTTTGTCGGCATCTTGGCGCTCATCGCCCTCTACATGTCTTTTGCTTACGCGGGATTTGTTGTTGCGATTCGTGCTCCGGATCGAGCGGGATTTTTGATCGCGTCATTCCTCACGTTTCTCATTGCGTTTCAGGCTTTTTTGAATCTAGGGATCGTCTCGGGACTCTTGCCGAGTAAGGGGATGACGCTGCCCTTCTTTTCTCAAGGAGGAAGCTCTCTCATCATGAACATCGTCGCACTTTTTCTTCTGCTCGATATCTCTCGCTCTTCTAAAAAGCGTGTTTCAATCTCTGACTGATCTCTTGGACGACCGATTGCATCTCTTCAGCAGATACGGGCTTTTCAAACTCGTAGTTGAGAGAGAAGAAGAGCTGACGCAAGACTTGGGGCGTGAGCATCATGTGCATGTGGGTGTGGCCTACTGTTTGCCCCACTGCCGGACCATCTTGCGTATACATCGTGATATCTGTGCGTCCTGTTTTTTCTTCAAGCACCTTCGCCAGCTTTTGTGCCAGCTGATGGATATCTTTCACTTCATCTTCTCGAAGAAGTTCCGTTGTGCGGAGATGGCGTTTGGGAACAATGAGGAAATGCGCTCCGGGAGTGGCCGGTTTGAAGTTGTAGAAGAGTCGCGAGAGCTCTGTTTCATAGACTGTTTGCTTGGCGATGACTGAGCTGTTGCAGAAAGCGCAGCCTCGAGCGACATCCCTGGTTTGTTGATCGGGAATTTTTTGAGGCGTGGGCGCTCTTTGAAAGCGAAAGCCTTCTTTGTGCAAGATATGCTCGACACATTCTAAAATCTTTGCCGCGCCGCTGGTGAAGTGAGAGCGTTTGATCAGCCAGTCTCGGATCGGATCAGCGGTTCGCTTCGTGCAAAAAGGAATCTTTTGTCCATTTTGCAGAATCTCTTTCCAAAAGGCATAGTCTTCGCTTTTTTCCGCGTCAGAGGGAGCGGGGATCGATGGAGGGAAACGGCCTCGGAAGATTACGTAGTTATTGCACTCGACTTTATCCCAGAAGTTGTTCGCTTGCGCGGAATCCATCCGAGCGGGAATGACTTCAATCGTATAGCGCTTGGAGAGTTGTCCCGGTTGCGGTTCATTCCACTGAGCAATCACAGCGCGAAGGCCAAGCGTTTCTTGCAGCGTTGTTACGATTTTATTCACCGTGCTTTTGAGCTGAATGGCTTCTTCTGAGGTAACTTCTGAAAAGGAGGTCGGACGCTTGAGCGCTACCCAAAGATGGTGGCGTACTCGAGGGTGGGAGGGAGCGAAAACCTCAATTTCTTCGTTTTCCCAGAGAAGGGAGGGGATTTCGCTAGAATCAGCAGAAATTGGGGATTCCGGAGGAATGGGAGATGGATTGCCAAAAGAGATCGTAACGAGCTGATGCTGAGAGAGGATGTTTTCGACGGTCTGGTAAGCTAATCCTTGAGATGCAAGAAAAGATTCCCAGTCGCTTTTCTGGGTTTCGTCCAAGATCCATTCTTCATGAGAGAGTGGGAAAGAGAGAGGTATGTCCATAAAATCCTCTATAAAAGCCGAGCAGTATCTTTGAAAAGGAAGTTTTTTAACAAGAGGGGAATATTGATTTTTAACATGGATTGGGTTATTATTAGCACTCATAGTAATTTTGAACAAGGTGATAGTATGAGTGCCATTAATGAATTATCTCTTTCTGTGAGAGATCTTACAAGTGGTATTAGAAATTTGGAAGGAGCGAAGAAGGATGTAAGGATCCGGATAATGGGAATCGATCCTGCTTTGGTCGGAGTGTCTCGCTATAGTAGAGGTCAATCGATGATTTCTCGTCTTTTTACGGATTTTCTATGCATGCTCTCCAGATTCTTTTATTCCTATTACGCGGATAGCGATCTCCAACACCTTAGCTTATTGGGTAAGAGCATTCACTCGATGAAAAGTGAATTAGCCGAATGCCAGAAACAGATACAGTCCCTCCAAGAAAAAGAGGGGAATCTGAGAAAGACAGAAAGGACGGGTGCTTTCGCCGGAGCTGTCATAGGTGGTTTAACAGCGTGTCTAGCAGGGGCTACGGTAGCGACTTCTTTGGCAGCGTCTCTCCTTGGTTTGGGAGCCGGTTATTGGGCTGCATCCCTTGAAAGTGAAAAGGCTGCTAAAAGCTCGGAGCCTGAAATCATAAAGCCTGCTGTCCAAAGCCCTGCTGAAAAAGCTCAAGCAGAATTTAAGTTTAATCTCATGGCATTGGCCATGAATTTTGATGGCGATTGTGCTGAGCTGGCCGATTTCCTTGTGTATAAATTCATGCCTCAAAACGTGAAGTCTCTGGAGTTTCAGAAAACAGAGAGTCCATTCGTAAGAGCCTTTACGCTGACGTTGACAAATCCTATTTCTACAGAGATTACCAGGGTTGGTAATAATGGGTGGAGCCCAGCGCAAGGCATGAGGATGTCAGCCAGTGAGGTCATTACTGGGCGCATAGATGCTGAGAACAGTCGATTGGTCTTCGACGATCATCAGTTGATATCGTCAAAATGGTGGGGAACCGTATCGGCCAGATTGATAGAGGTCCAGATCGAGAACGACAAGATCTGGTTCACAGGAGTCAACTCTTTGAGGCAGGGAGATGTTCCATTTACTCTCCATCAACTAACAGAAACGTTTAAATATCTCGACTGGTCTTGACAAATCTTCTGATTGAGAACAAAATCCTGCTTTGTGAAAAAAAAAAGAATTCTCATAGCAGCAGGAGGAAGTGGGGGTCATCTTCTTCCGGCGCAGCAGCTCTCCCTTTCTCTCAAAGAGCATGCTGACGTTGTTTTTGCGGGACATAGACTTTCGCAATCTGCTTTTTTTGAGCATGACCAATTTCCCTTCCATTCCATTGAAGCCGCCCCGCTATCTTTTAAGAGACTCTTCTCGTTTGCCTGGATCAGCTGCCGATCTATAGTAAAAGCCATACGGCTCTTGAGATCCTTTCAGCCCGATCTAGTCATCGGTTTCGGCAGCTATCATAGTTTTCCCGTTATGACTGCAGCGGTTCTCTTGAGAAAAAAGATCTCTCTTTTTGAAGCGAATTGTCAGCTCGGCAAAGTCAATCGTCTCTTTTCTCCTTTTGCACAATCGACGGTAGCGCAGTTTCCTCTGCAGAGTACAATCGATCTCGTGCCTCTTCTTCCTTGGAAAGAGCGTGCGCCGGCGAGGGATAAAAGAGAGGCCAAACAGCTCTACGGTCTCGATCCTGACAAAACGACTTATCTGGTTTTTGGCGGCTCGCAAGGTGCAGCTTTTTTAAATAGAGCTATTCCTGCGGCGTTAGACTCTTCTATGCAAGCGATCCATCTGGCGGGAAAAGAGGAGCGCGTCGAGATGGTAGTGCGTTTTTATAGAGAGAGAGGCATTGCTGCTTCTGTAAAAGCGTATGAGCCGGAGATGGACAGCGCGTATGCTGCCGCCGATTTTGCCATTTGCCGTTCAGGTGCATCTACGATGGCAGAATTAATCGCATATGAATTGCCGGCGCTTCTGATCCCTTTTCCCTTCTCTGCTGACAGTCATCAGATCACCAACGCCGAGTTCTTGGCGAAAAAGATCAATGGCGCGACAATGCTGTTAGAAGCTGAGTCGCATCAAGAGGCTCTGATGAGCAAACTGAACGATTTGATCGATCAGCGAGAGGCGTTTCAAGAAGCGCTCAGAGTCTATCGCAAAGAGTGCGAGGGTAGAATGAGCTTCGCTGCTCGCATCCTGGGGGAAAAATGAGTTACCACTTTATCGGAATGGGCGGCATCGGCATGAGTGCGCTCGCACGAGTTCTTTTGCAGCGCGGACAGAAAGTGCAGGGGAGTGATCTTCGCTCAAGCGCTCTTCTTACTCAGCTAGAGAATGAAGGCGCGACGGTAGAAATTGGTCACAGCGGCGAGATGATCCATCGGGGCGATACGATCGTTTATAGCACGGACATTTTGCCGGACAATGCTGAGATGCAGAAAGCCACCGAGCTGCAGCTTCCCGTTCTTCATCGATCCGATCTCCTTCATCTCTTAATGGAAAAACAGAAGCCTCTTCTCGTTACCGGCACGCATGGCAAAACAACGACCTCTGCACTGCTCGCTACAGTAATGATGGAGGCGGATTTCGATCCCTCTTTTGTCATTGGAGGATTGCTGCGCCCCATGAATATCAACGGGCGGACCGGCATGGGTCCCTACTTTATTGCTGAGGCGGATGAGAGCGATGGCTCTTTTTTGAAGACGGCAGCTTACGGCGCCATTGTGACGAATCTCAATCATGAGCATCTCAACTACTGGAAGACGCCGGAGAAATTGCGATCCGCCTTTAGAGAGTTTTTTGAAAAGAGTGAAAACAGTGAGCATCTCTTCTGGTGCAAAGATGATCCGGAGATCAATGAGCTCTGTCCCAAGGGCATTTCGTATGGCTTTTCCAAAGAGGCCATGTGCTGTATCGAGGACTTCTCCATTACTGAGAGGGGCGTCCGCTTCGATCTTATCTTTGAAGGAAAAAGGTACAAAGAGATCGATCTCGCTCTCTGCGGGAGGCATAATGCGCTCAATGGCGCCGCTGTGTTTGGTTTAGCGCTTTCTCTCGGTGCCGGTGAGGCGGCGATTCGCCGCGCTTTTGCACGCTTTGGTGGCGCTGCCCGGAGACTCGAATTCATCGGTTCTGCCCAGAACATCGAGCTTTATGACGATTATGGCCACCATCCGACAGAGATTACCGCAACGCTTAGCGCGCTTCGTGGGCGCTGCCGCGAACGGCGCCTCGTGGTGCTGTTTCAGCCGCATCGCTACACCCGGCTGAGAGATCACTTCGATGCGTTTTTAGGCTGTTTTGGAGAGGCCGATGAGCTGCTCATGACCGATATTCATACAGCAGGAGAAGCGCCGATCGAGGGAGTCAGCGCCGCATCGCTCTACACGCGTTTGCGAGAAAAGCTCGGTTCCAGAGTACGCTTTTTCCCTAGACAGCATCTCGAAAATGGGTGCGCGGCTCTTTTGAGACCCGGAGACAGCGTCATCACGTTTGGCGCAGGAGATATTACCTCTGCCGGAAGAATTATTCTCGATCGTATCGCTGAGTTGCAGCCCAAGTTAACTGTGGGTGTTCTTTTTGGCGGCAGATCTCCGGAACATGAGATCTCACTTCTGTCAGGCGCAAATATTCTCAAAGCACTCGACCCCTCGATCTATCAAATAGAGCCATTTGTCTTGAGCCGGGAAGGGGAGTGGACTCATGGCAACGAAGAGCTGGAGCATCTTGGTGAATCGAAGCAGACGCTCTCTGCTGAAGTGCTCCAGAAATTGAGCCAGTGCGACCTCTGTTTTCCCATTTTCCATGGAACGCACGGTGAAGATGGCATGATTCAGGGACTGCTCGAAACGCTCAGGTTACCTTATGTCGGTTGCGATTACCGCTCGTCAGCGCTGTGTATGCAAAAGTCATGGACCAAACAGATCGCTCAGATGCATGGCATCGCCACAGCTCCCTTTGTTGAATGCTCTCTTTCTCTTTGGCGAAAGAATCCAGGCTATTTGGCCAAGCGCGTAGAAGAGGCTCTCAATTATCCCGTCTGGGTCAAGCCGGTCCATCTGGGATCGAGCATCGGCGTGAGCCGGGTAGAGACGCGATTTGATCTCGAGGCCGCCGCCTCTCGCGCTTTTTCCTGTGATGACGCTCTGATTGTCGAACAAGAGATCAAAGGGCGGCAGATCGAATTTGCCGTGCTGGGCAAAGATAAGATTCGTATCGGCGAGCCGGGAGAAATTCTCAATGATGGCCAGTTCTACGACTATGAGAGAAAGTATGGTACCGGATCGTTGCAGACAAAGACGCCTGCAGATCTCTCGCCGCTGGAGAAAGCGGTAGGAGGCGATCTCGCATCCCGCGCTTATCTGGCGTGTGGCTGCAGCGGGATGGCGCGCGTCGATTTCTTCCTCGATACAGAGGGGCACTTTTGGCTCAATGAGATCAATCCTCTGCCGGGATTTACCGCGATTAGTCTCTATCCTAAGATGTGGGAAGCTTCCGGAATGACACAAAGTGAGCTTTGTAATGAGCTCGTTGTCCTAGCTCTGCATCGCCATCGACGCTCCGCCTCTCTCAAAGGCACCCGATGAAAAAAAGCCCCGAGTGGACCTACCGTCAGGCGGCCTTTTTTCTTATAGGCACAACCCTGGCAACGCTTGTACTGAGTACGGGAAGTTATGCTCTTTGGCGAAAGGGTCGCAAATCTCGCCTACTCGATCCGCACTATCGGATTGTCGCCATTGTGCAGACAGGGCCGGAAAAAGAAGCTCTGAAGACCTCGTATCTCGCAGAACTGCTCTCACTCAGCTCAGATCACCCCATTCCTCTCTACGCTTTTGATGTGAAAGAGGGTGAAAAAAAACTGCTCGCGTGTCCTATGATCTCGCGTGCAAAAATTAAACGCGTCGATCCAGGAACTCTCTACATCGATTACACCGTCAGAAAGGCTATCGCGCGCCTGTCTGACTATGAAAATATCGGGCTGGATGGCGAAGGTCATCTCTTTCCTCTGGCTCCCTTTTTCACTCCACAACATCTGCCCGAAATCTATCTCGGACTGCCATCCTTTAGCAGCGCTGCAGATGAGCAGGGGAGGGAGGGTGGTAGCTGGCAAACGCCCCTTCAGAATAAGCACCTTCGCCTGGCATTCGAAATTCTCCAAGCGCTCGATGGCGCGCCGTGGCAAGAGGGGATGCGCATCAAAAAAATCGATGTCTCGAACGCCTTTGCAAAGAGCGCAGGACAGCGCGAGGTTGTGCTGTTTACTGAAGAAGAGATCCTGGCAGAGCAGACCGTTTGCCTCTTTCCAAAAATTTTACGCCTGCCGCCCAAAGATTACTCTCGGCAGCTCAGCAATTTCCTCTCATTGAGGCGCTCGATGCTCGAAGATTATAAAAAACAAGTTGCGAAGAGCCGCTTTTCACAACCCGTTGTTGAATTTACACCCCGCATTGTCGATCTGCGCCTTTCGCAGATGGCTTTCGTGCAAAACCACTAAAGTGATGATGATTAGTAAGCCGATTTTGATTATTTGGACCTGTAAAGATCTCAAAGAGGGACGGAAAGTTGCCAAAAACCTTCTGGAAAAACGACTGATCGCCTGCGCTTCAATTGTCCCTGCCGTCGAATCGCTCTTTCAGTGGGAAGGAAAGGTCGAGATCTCAAAAGAGAGCAAAGTGTTTCTAAAAACAGATAGCCGACACTTCAAGGCAGTTCAAGAACAGATTTTGGCAGAGTGCAGCTACGAGGTTCCTGAAATCCTAGGACTTCCCATCGAACAGGGGAATCCCGATTATCTCGACTGGCTTCAAAAGGAACTCTGTTGATAGAGGAAATTGCATTCAATCGATCGATTTCGTATCCTCCTGATGAAGGAGTATCGCTATGGAAGAATTTGTCGCTTATCTTGTAAAAAATATGGTTAACATACCTGACATGGTCGATGTTCGTACTATGGAAGGACAGAGCGGAACCCTTATCGAAATCCGTGTCGCTCCCGAAGATGTGGGCAAAGTAGTTGGGCGTAAAGGAAATGTGATTCGCTCACTCCGAACTCTTGCCATGACTATCGGCGCTCGCCTCGGTCGTCGTATTCACCTGGAAATTGTACAACCTTAAGTAGAAAGAGGAAAAAATTATGAGCGTCGGCCTGCACATCGAATTAGAAGAAATTGATCGAAAAATTATCCTTCGGCTCGACGGTAGGCTCGACGCCGCAACAACGCCGGTTCTCGAGCGAAAAATCAATACGCTCATCGAAGAAGACCACTACTATCTGATGCTAGACTTTCTCCGCGTTGACTATCTTAGCAGCGCTGGAATGAGACTTCTTCTTTACGCCGCCAAAAAATTAAAGGCAAAAAATGGTGGATTCCTTCTTTTCTCCGTAGGAGAGGATGTGATGGAGATCATCAAATTAGCAGGCTTTGAAAAGATTCTTCTTATTTTTGAATCTGAACAAGAAGCTCTACAACATACTTTCTAAGAGGAATCTCTCTAGACGGTATTTACAAAGGTTGGCTTCGTTGCTCTCATGAAAGAATCGCATTCATCTATCCTTTCTCCCCAAAAACAGCGGATCCCCACCTGGACTCAAAAAAAGAGAGTCATCGTTCTTGCCGGGCCTACAGCCTCCGGAAAGACGGAACTCTCCCTTCGCCTGGCTCAAGCAATTGGCGGAGAAATCATCTCTGCTGACTCAATGCAAGTCTATCGAGGACTCGACATTGGAACCGCTAAAGCCTCTTCTGAAGAAAGAACTCTCATCGCCCATCACATGATCGACATCTGCGATGTAGACGAGGGCTTCAATGTCGCTCAATATCACACAGAGGCGATGACCTCGATCCAGGAGATCCTCGCAAGAGACAACGTGCCCATTATTGTCGGTGGCTCCGGGTTTTATCTTCACACCCTTTTGTATGGTCCTCCTACAGGCCCTCCCTCCATTCCGGAAGTGCGCGAGCAGATCGAAAAACAGCTCGCTGAACTCGGTGCTGAAGTGCTCTATGAGCGCCTTCAAATGCTCGATCCTGTCTATGCGGCAACGATCTCAGAGAGAGATCAGCATAAGATTGTACGAGCTCTCGAAATTATGGCACTCTCCGATAAGCTCGTCAGCGATTTCGCTAAGCCGGCCTCACAGCAAGCAGAAGATACTCTCGATTTTCGCTGCTGGTTTATCTACTATCCAAGAGACAAACTCTACTCACGCATCGAAATGCGCTGCGAAGAGATGATCCAGCAAGGTTTTCTCGACGAGGTCTTAGAGATGGAAAAGAAGGGCCTGCGGAGCAATTCCTCAGCCTCTCAGGCGATTGGCTATCGGCAAGCACTACAGTTTCTCGAAGGACCTCAGACAAAGGAAGATCTAGATCTCTTTACAGCACAATTTAAAAAAGCCTCTCGCCAATATGCAAAACGGCAGTTCACCTGGTTTCGAAAAGAGCCGCTTTTTCGCTGGCTCAACGTGGAAGAATTTGAGTCGGAGCGCCTGAAAGAGCTGATTCTTCAGGATTATGAACAAGGTGATTAGCACTGGACTTGAAGATAAAATTATTTCTTGAATTGATCCGGTTTTGGAGAAAACTTTTGCGATATATTCTTATCCCTTTCGTAAAAATTGGATCTCCTTTACACTTCTACTCGTGTTTTTCATTCATTATTCATCCGCAGAGTCTATCGCTCGGCGGGACAATTATCTCTTATTCCATCAGGACATACGATGACATCTTCTGAATTACCTTCTCCAGAATCAACCTCCGCCCCCACTCCAGCTCCGGCTGAGCAGAAACCTGCTCATACGAAGAAGGAGTCAATGAGCGAGGCTTACCAGCAATTTATGACACAGATCGAGGCTTTTGCCACTCCAGAGGAGAAGATCGCTCATGGCTTGCAATTCATGAGAGAGGCGATTTCTCAGGAGGGGACGCCCCGTTTTCGCGAATTCTGGGAGGCACGCCGTCATCTACTCCACTATTTCAAACAAAATCTCAACTCCGCCATACGCTCCAAGCTCTGGAACGATTATGTGGAATTGACCGTAGAAGCTCGCAGACTCAAGGAAATTCTTGAAGAGCAGAGCTCTTTTGCGATGGAGCAGATCGATCTCGCAATCAAGGCGATCGAGGATGACGTCGCCAATCTCGACTCGATTGTCGCGAAGACCGCTATCGTCTCTTTTCAGCAAGAAGCTAGGACCATCTCCCAAAATGCGGAACGATATGGCGCCATTCAGCGCGAGCTGAATCTGCTCAACACCCTAGCAAGCCGTCTGAATGCTCTCAGAAAAGAGATCATCAAAACCGAGATGCGCATTCGCTACAAAACAAAATTCTTTAAGCGTCTCTCAGAGTTAGGCGATCAAGTTTTCCCTAAGCGTAAGACCTTAATTGAACAGATCAGCGAAGAGTTTAACAAAGACGTTGATTGCTTCATCGAACAGCATTTTCAAGAAGATGAGATCGTAGGAGCTCCTTACTATGCTCTGCGCGAAGAGATCAAAGCTCTCCAAGGCCTTGCAAAACAGCTAACTCTCAATACTTCGGTCTTTACGAGTACACGTTCTAAATTGAGCGAGTGCTGGGATAAGATTAAAGTACTTGAAAAAGCACACAAGCAAGAATTCCAGCAAAAAAGACAAGAGTGGGCAGAGAATCGAGTGCCTATCGACGCTAAAATGGAAGAGCTGAAGGGACGTCTTGAAGGGATGGATCTAAAGCAGATCGACGAGGCTCTCGTAGAGATTCAAACCGAGATGCGCGCGACCATGCTGTCAAAAGAAGATGTTCGGCAGCTTCGATCCGATATGCACCAGATGAAAGTACCTCTTTTAGAAGAGCAAGAGAATAAGCGCAAAGAACTAGAGCGCGTCGAGCTCGAAAAGCTGCAGGTGAAGAAAGAGAAGACAGCAGCGCTGAAAGAGCGTATTGCTCAGCAGATCAAAGAAACGGATATGAGTGCCGACGAATTGCAGCTGCAGCTCGATGAGATTCGCAAAGAAATTGAAGAGCTCTCTTTAGGTAAATTTGAGCAGCAGCAATTCGATAGGCTCCTAAGACCGTTCAAGGATCTCGTAGCTGAGCGCAAAGAAAGTGCCCTACTCAACCTGAGTGCAGATGATCTGCAAGTACTCGAACAGCTCCGCGAAGTGCTCTCGCATCGCAAAATCCGCCGCCAGGAGATCAAAGAGCAGATCGAAACCTCTCGCAAGGCTCTGTCAGGTTCCGGACTCGACTTCGAAAAAGCCATGCTCTTTAGAGAGCAGATGGACCAGGAGAAAGAGCGTCTGGAAAAAGCCAATGCTAGCATTGTCGAGGTTGAAGTGAAGATCTCGGAG
>JAJFMM010000206.1 GCA_021772165.1 Chlamydiota bacterium
CAGTATACTGCTGTGTATTTCACAGATACTTTGAGAGACCTCCATGATTTCAGGCTCGCCTATTCCAGGCATACAAAGAGCGTGTAGCTTCTTCACTCCTGATAGATGCTTGAGTCCGAAATAGTAGTCATCCAAGCTAAACCCCTCTTCTTCGACGCGAAAATAGATGAGTTCTCTTTGATAGAGAAGTGCCTGCACGGCAAACTGGATTCCTAGGCTACCCTTGGGTGGGTTGCCGAAGGCGTCGACGAGCTGTGGTAATTCTCGCAGTACATACGCTTTTCTAAACTGACCCTTCTCAGCTTCGCCGAAAAGCGCCATCGTTGGGCGGGATCTTGGTGCCATAGCTGGTCTCCTTCTCCCTAACCAATAATTTGAATGCTTATTTTAGATCAATGTTCTTTAGAATGAACTTATCTGTGAATTGTCAATTCTTTGTTTTGGGTGGTTTTTAATGGCTTGCGATTGTAAACTATCTGCAAAAATTCAAGGAGTATTTTATGGAAGCTATACAGCAGATTGTAAGCATGGATCAACCGGTAGAGCATGTGAAGTGGAACTACTTCCCAACAGAACACCTACTGTGTGCTTTAGGGATGATTCGTTTAGTGGGAACAGCAGTTGCCTTTGCAAGAGCCCCTGTTCCAGCTGGGATGGGCGCAGCTGCAAGAGCATTCTATCTGGCGATTTCTACTACTCAAATAAAAGGCACTGCTGCCCAAGCGGGTACAGTTGGCGCTGTGCTTGAAGAGTGCGAGCGACGAAAATTTGTCGTTACGAGATTGGCTGCAGAGGTTTTGGGATTAGCCCTTATCTACAGTTGTAACAACGGCGATGCTCTGCCCATTCTCTCTGGTTATTTTGGGTGGAAGGGTGCTGATATGCTGGTCAATTTGCTAGAACAAAAGGTAATCGGGCCTACAGAGATAACTTTAAAAAATCTTCCTGTAGATTAACGACGCAGAGTGCCTGAAAACTTTGCCTTCTTGCCGAGCTCCTCTTCAATTTCGAGGAGTCGGTTGTATTTGGCGATGCGATCTGATCTCGAAAGTGAGCCGGTTTTGATCTGGCCTGCGCGATAAGCGATGCTCAAATCGGCGAGTGTCGTATCTTCTGTTTCACCTGAACGGTGAGAAAAAACCACCCCATACTTATTTTTCTGAGCGAGTCGTACGGCAGCAGCGGTTTCCGTGAGCGTACCGATTTGATTGACCTTGATGAGGATCGCATTGCCAACATGCTCGTCAATGCCGCGCTGTAGAAAGCGCGTATTGGTGACGAACAGGTCGTCGCCGACGAGCTGCGTGCTCTTGCCCAGTTTTTCTGTCAGCAAGCGCCAGCCATCCCAATCATTTTGGTCCAGGCCATCTTCGATCGAGTCGATGGGGTAATTTTCTACAAGCTCTGCATAGTAGGCGACCATCTCTTCTGAAGAGCGCTTTTTACCTGTTGGGCCGCGCTGCTGTTCAACATAGGCGCCATCTCTGAAGAACTCCGAGGAGGCAGGGTCAAGCGCAAGTGAGATCTCTTTGCCAGGCTTGAAGCCCGCCACATCAATGGCTCGAAGAATGAGCTCGAGCGCTTGCTCATTGGTTTCCACTTGTGGCGCAAAGCCGCCTTCATCACCAACAGAGGTAGAGAGGTTTTTGCTTTTCAGAAGCGATTTCAGGCTGTGGAATACCTCGGCTCCCCATCGAACAGCTTCCTTGAGACTAGGCGCACCGCAGGGACGGATCATGAACTCCTGAAAATCGAGCAGGTTGTCCGCATGCGCACCACCATTGAGAATATTCATCATGGGACATGGCAACTGTACAGCTTCTTCTCCACCGAGGTAGCGGTAAAGTGGCTGATTTTTGCAAGCCGCTGCGGCTCTCGCAAGAGCTAAAGAGACTCCGAGAATTGCATTGGCACCAAACTTTGCTTTATTCGGAGTGCCGTCGAGGGCGATCATCGCCTGGTCATTAGCCTCTTGCTCGAAAACAGATTTTCCTTTGAGCAGATCCTGAATAGGTCCGTTGACATTAGCGACTGCTTTGAGGACGCCTTTGCCTCCGTAGCGATTTTTGTCCTTATCTCGTAGCTCAACCGCTTCATGTTCGCCGGTGGAGGCGCCGGAGGGCACAGCCGCTTGGCCGATCTTGCCGTCGTTGGTTCTCACTGTTGCCTTTAGAGTGGGATTGCCTCTTGAGTCGAGGATTTCAAGGGCGTGAATGCTTGCGATCTGGCTCATTCTTGTTGCTCCATTATGCGTTTGGTGCGCCGATCGAGTCCTTCGGTCTCTTCAAGTAGCGTCTGATAGGACTCAAAGCGGATGGGTGAGATTTTATTCTCTGCGAGCGCTTTTTGCACTTCGCAGGAGGGTTCAACGAGGTGGCTGCAGTTCGGGTAGTGGCATTCGCGGGCAAAGGGCTGGAACTCGTGAAAATGATGGATCAGGTCCTCTCTTTGCAGTTTCCATACACCGAAGCTGCGGATCCCGGGAGTGTCGATGCAAAAACCTCCATCAGGTAGAGGGAGTAGTTGTGCTTTTGTTGTTGTGTGCGAGCCTTTGTAGGTTTTATTCGCGAGGCCGCCAGTGGCGAGCCCAAAATTGAACGCAGTATTGAGAAGAGACGATTTGCCAACGCCCGATTGACCGGAAAAAACAGAAGATTTGTTCTTCATCAGCTCGCATAGAGGGGCAAGGCCTGTTCGATTGAGCATACTCACAGAGAAAATGGGGTAGCCGAGGCTCTCGTACGCTGCAAGAAACTCTTTGTAAAAGTGCTTCTCGTCCTCAGTGGCGCTGTCGAGAAGATCGATTTTGTTGATCACGATCACCGGGTGCATCTTCCCCTTTTTGGTCGCGATCAGATAGCGGTCGATGAGAGAGGGTTTTAGGGTAGGTTGCTTGACAGAGGCGGTGATCAATACCTGGTCAATGTTGACGGCGATGAGCTGCTCCAGCTTTCCCGTGATATCGGTGCGGGAGAGAAATGAGTAGCGCTCCTCGATGTAGACGATCGAGCCCTCTTTCTCTGCTGTGGGCTGTACTCTGACCAGATCGCCGACGGCAATCAGATTTTTTGACTGCATCCTCACTTTTTTCATCAACCCTTTCAGGCCGCAGAGAAATTCAGCTCCTTCAACATCGACCCAGACGCCTTCTCCGGAAATGGCCACAACTCGTCCAGAGAGGAGGTTGGGATCGTCGGGTGGAGGGGGTGTCTCTCCCTCTTTTTTGAGGTCGGTTTTCTTGAACTTAGATCGATCGGTTTCTTGCGCAATACGCCGATCTTTTTTGAATTGCTTGCGATCGCGGTCATGAAAGTGCTCTTCTTCATGATAGTAGCGATCTTTCATAAGGTGGGTCTCATGGTGTAGAGAAGAATCGATCCCGCTGATGAGACATTGAGCGACTCCACCTCATTTTGCATGGGTATGGTGACTTTGCGAGCCAGAGAAGAGGACCAGTCGCTAGGACCCTTGCCCTCATTGCCTAGCAAAAGAGCCAGGGGAGACTGGATCGAGCAGGTGGAGAGAGGCTCGCCTTCTAGATCTGCAGTAAAAAGAGAGCCGCCCTGTTTCTGGAGCCACTCAGCTATTTTGGCTGGGTCGGCCTTCTCGTATGGCAGGCGGAATGTAGTGCCTTTTGCCGCACGAAGAGCCTTGTCATTGAAAGGATCGACGGTCCCGGGAGTAAGCCACACGCCGCCCCAGCCGAGCGCCAGCGCCGAGCGCCAGAGAGTTCCCAAATTACCTGGATCGCTCACCTGATCGAGAATGAGAATATGGGTCTTTTCCATAAGAGCTTGAGGCTCTGGCATTGGGACAATCGCCGCATAGCCATCTTTCTCTTCCAAGCCACTAATTTTTTTCAGCAATTCGGGTGAAACGCGTAATACTTCGCGTGCTCGCAATCTACTAGGAGGCGTTTTTGTGAAAAATAAAGTATAGATTGGATAGAAGGTAGCGAGGTCCGAAATCATTTTTTTTCCGGACACTAGGACGAGCCTCTCTTTTTCACGCGCTTTTTTCTCCGTGCGGAGACGAAACGCCTGTTTGACGAGAGGATGTTGTAAACTGGAGATTTCTTTTGCTGCCATAATGAATCGAGAATTAACAAGACTATGACTGATCGCCCAATAAGGATAAAGACCTTCTCGAGCAAAGCGACAGGTTCTCTGGCCCGTAGAGTGCTTTATGGCAGTTTGGCTCTACTGGGCATCCCTCTCGTTGTTCATACATTTTTTCTTTACCATCGCGAGTATGACGACAGCGTTCAGAGCGCATTTCAGTCCCTGGACTATCTGGCAGAGGGTCGCGTTATCTATCTAGAGCATCTGATCAGAAATCAGGAGAGGCTGCTCAATGTCCTCTTAGATGACATCCCTCATTCGCCGGAATCTCGCGCTGCATTCCTCGAGCAGGAGACCATCAAAAGCGGCGTGGGGCAGCTTCTCTATGTTGAGATGGACGATGGCAGGTTTACTTGCGACGACTCTTTATGTCAGGACCCCTCTTTCCTCCCCTTTCTAGAAGAGGCTGCCAAGGGCGAGAACTTCGCTTTCATCAATCCCTATGCGAAAAAGCGCTACTACCGATTTTTTGTAGGAAAAACAATTCCTTCCTCCGGAAAGCCGAAAGCGCTGTTTCTCGTTGCGACCCAGTCATCAGCGATTTTAAAGCATATGAAAGAGCTTGGGAAAAGTCCTCTGCCTTTGCGCTTTTCCCTCGTCGATGAGTCTGGACTGGTTTTCCTCAGCACAAAACGAGGCTTTGTTGGGAAAAAAGTAGCCAAAGCGACCTGTACGATCTCCTGCATTCCCTACAAAGATGTCCCTAATGCCTGGTTTTTGAAGATGGAGGGGGAAAAGTATCGTGCCATCAAAAGCCCGATTCAAGGAACCGACTATACGCTTCTTGTCGATGTGCCGGAGAAAAGTGTGGCTCAATTACAGCTGAAAAACTACATCCTTCGTA
>JAJFMM010000207.1 GCA_021772165.1 Chlamydiota bacterium
CAGGATCGGCTCAAAGGCAAGATGTGCAGGATAAAAATGATTGATCCTGCACATCTTGCCGCCGAAGGCGATCTTGTTTATCCTGTTCTTTCTAATGATCCTCACGCAGACTGATGGCGACGCGCGTCAATGCATTCGTGATTCCAACGCATGCCGTGAGATCGACGATCTCCCTTTCCGAATAGAGCTCAAAAAGACGCTCTTTGAGATCGAGTAGATCGCAGTCGAGATAGGTGACAGCCTCTGCCCACTCGAGAGCCATCCTCTCCTCATCGGTGAAATCAACCGTGTTTCTCCAGGCGGGAAGCACATCGAGTTTTTCTTGAGCAACGCCAACTCTACGCGCCTCTTCTGTGTAGACGCTGCAACAATAGGCGCACCCATTGATTTGTGACACACGCAATTCCACAAGAATGCGCACTTCAATCTCCAAAGGAGATCGATTCAAGCTCGCTCGGCTCTGGTAGAGCAGATCAAAAGTACTCTTCGATATTTCTGCATAATCCATAAATTCCACCCTATCCAAAAAACGACAAAAACGCCATCATCCTTGGCATGATTTCTTCAGATTCTGCACAGAAAACAACTCCGATGATGGCGCAATGGCATGAGTGCAAGGCGAAAGCCAAAGATTCGCTCCTGTTCTTTCGCCTAGGCGACTTTTATGAAGCGTTCCACCAAGACGCCATTGTCATTGCCAAAGAGCTCAGCCTAACACTGACGCAGAGACACAACATCCCAATGTGCGGCGTACCCTTTCACGCAGCCGAGCAATACATCGACAAGCTCATCATGCGTGGCCATAAAGTCTCCATCGCAGAACAGACAGAAGATCCCAAAACCGTCAAAGGTCTCGTCAAACGCGAGATCGTGCGCACCGTCTCACCGGGCACGGTCGTCCAGTCACAACTGATCCAAGATAAGAAAAACAACTACATCGCCTCCCTGGTGCAGCTCGGAAAAATGTTCGGTCTCTCCTTCCTCGACCTGACAACGGGAGAATTCCGCACGCTCGAATTTGAAAAAGAGCAGGAGCTCATCGACGAACTCTATCGCCTGCGCCCCACCGAATTTGTCGTCCCACGCAAATTCAAAACCGCGCGCCCAACCTTTTTCCAAGATCTCTCGAACGCCTTTACCTTCCTCGTCAATGAACTCGACGACTGGCGCTTCGATGCCCAGAGCTCACTCAGAATGCTCGTGGAGCATTTCAAAGTCTCTTCTCTCGATGGTTTTGGTCTCAGAGGCCTAAGCGCTGCGATTTCCGCTTCCGGCTCTCTGATCTCCTATCTAAAAGAGGACCTCTCTCTTCGGCTCGAGCATGTAACGGCGATTCAAAATGACGCGCTGTCTCAATACATGTCTCTCGATCGCTCGACGATGCGCCACCTGGAACTGATCGACTCACTCAGCGACAGCTCTTCAAAAAATAGCCTGCTCGACCTGATCGACTGCACCTCAACACCGATGGGAGCGAGACTCCTCTGCCAGTGGCTTAAAGCACCTCTCTATTCCGTAGAGCAGATAGAAGAGAGACAAGAATCCATTGCCGCATTTATCTCTCACCCTGAAAAGACAAAACGACTCCAGCAGCTCTTTGAGCGCGTGCGCGATCTCGAGCGTCTGATCGCAAAAGTGACAGCGCGCTACGCCTCGCCCCGCGATCTCTGGTCCCTCGGCCTCTCGCTCTCTCATCTTCCGGCCATCCGCCACGAGCTGCAAGACCTACCGGCCAAGTTACTCCAGGCAAATCTGCCCGATGTCGCAGCCATTACAGACAAAATCTGCACCTCTCTGCAGGAAAATCCTCCCCTACGCATCGGCGATGGCGAACTCTTCCGCGAAAAAATCGACCCTGAACTCGATCGCCTGCGCGCACTGAGCCAAGGCGGCATGGCATGGATCGCCAATTACCAGAATGAGCTGAGAGAGCGCACCGGCATCAAATCACTTAAAGTGGGCTATACGAGAGCGTTTGGCTACTACATCGAAGTGAGCCGCGCCAAAGGTGAACAGGTCCCCGAAGAGTTCCAGCGCAGACAAACACTCGTCAATAATGAGCGCTTTGTCACAGAAGAGCTTAAGCGCTTCGAGCATCAGATCCTCACAGCAGATGCGCGGGCAAAAGCGCTAGAGGCCGAGCTCTTTGAAGCTCTGCGAGCTAGCTGCGCAGAAGAGAGTGATAGAATCGTCGCGAATGCCAAAGCGATCGCCCGTATCGATGCACTCCTCTCCCTCGCCCTGGCCGCCAAGGAAAATCGCTGGAACCGCCCCGTTCTCGACGAAAGCGACGCGCTTGAAATTCAAGATGGGCGCCATCCAATCATCGAACGCGCCATCGGCTACTCAAACTTCATCCCGAATGACACAGAGCTCGATGCTTCGCGCCAGCTGGTTCTCCTCACCGGACCGAACATGGCGGGAAAATCGACCTACATCCGCCAAGTCGCCCTGATCGCCATCCTCGCTCAGATGGGCTCTTACGTACCGGCAACTTCTGCACGGATCGGCCTGATCGATAAAGTCTTTTCCCGCATTGGCGCCAGCGATGATCTTGCCCGCGGACAATCGACCTTCATGGTCGAGATGAGCGAAACGGCCAATATTTTACACAACACCACGTCGCGCTCCCTGGTCATCCTCGATGAGATCGGCCGCGGCACCAGCACCTATGATGGCATCTCGATCGCCTGGTCCGTCGCTGAATTCTTGCTCTCTATGCCGGAAAAAAAGGCCAAGACGCTCTTTGCCACACACTATTGGGAACTCACCCGTCTCGATCAGGAGTACAAAACGGCCATCAACGTCCATGTCGCCATTCAGGAAGAGCCGCACGGCATTGTGTTTCTACGGAAAATCGTCCCCGGCAGCACGGATCGCAGCTACGGCATCCATGTCGCCAAACTCGCAGGCCTCCCCTACTCCGTTCTCAAACGCGCGGAAGAGATGCTCAAAACACTCGAAAAACCGAGAGAAAAAGAGCCTAAAGGGAAAAAGTTAGCTGAAGAGGCGCAATTCCCTCTCTTTTCATCACCCCTGCTCGACGAGCTACGCAATCTAGATGCAAACAGCCTAACGCCGATGCAGGCGCTTCAGATTCTAGCGGATTTACAAAGTCGAGCGAGATCTACCTGATGCAGCTCTGAAAACTTCTGCTTGAGAGAAACCTCTGGATTTTTCGGATTCATTGAGAGCTTGAACACATAAGACGCGCGCCAGCTCGCCACACCCTGAGGAATCGTTGACGCCTCAATGCTGTGAAAGAGATCGCCCTCAAAGAGAACAAGACGGCGATCGAGACAATTGGATCGCACGGCCAGCTCCCCATTTCCTCGGTAAAAGGCTGTCCCCATGCCATATTCGGGAAGAAAGCCCTCTTTCGTCGAGTAGATCATCGCAGAGATGAGCCACGGCTTGCCCACAGCCCCATTGGAAAAACAGCGCTCATGCAGCGCCCCCTTTTCTGAAAAAAGCATAGGAATACCGAAAGAAATGCCATCCTCGGGACAGTAGTCTTGATGCTTGCCCCTCTCCATGCTCTCCACCGAAACCTCTTCTACAAGATTAGCAATGACTGACGGCGAGCCGACCTGACCATCGTGAAGCTCCCAAGGCAGCGTTGCGATCTCGGCATCTAACAATTCCGCCCAATGGCTGAGCAGATGGAAAAACTCACGCACAAGAAGTGGCGGCTTAGAAAAAAAATCCCACCTCTCTCGGCTATTCATCGAAAGGGCAGGCCTCTCTCCACTCTCAATTCCCTCTCTGCTCCCGAAACTCTTTCTGCTAAAGCTGGCTGTTTCGGTAAAAGAGCGAAGCTCTCCTCCATCAGAAAAGAGATCATCGAATAGA
The DNA here is from genome assembly GCA_021772165.1 of Chlamydiota bacterium. Classification (GTDB taxonomy): domain Bacteria; phylum Chlamydiota; class Chlamydiia; order Chlamydiales; family SM23-39; genus JAKBAE01. Next base: position 3,853 of record JAJFMM010000207.1, read on the forward strand.
TAGAGATCCTTACCATCAATGGTGGCTTTTTGAATCGATGCTTGGCTTAGAATGCCCTCTTTTAGCTTCGGTAAAAAGCGAAAAAAAAGCGGCGAGGTTTTCGAGGAGCGAAAGCAATCATCTAGCAAAATTGCCCGATCTTTTTCAATCCGCATACGAGAACTTTTGACTCCATTCAAAGAAAAACTTACAATGCAGACTAAGATGACTTTAAAGAAACTATTAGATCTGACGAAACCTGCAGGAGAGATCTTGCAACTACGCTTTGACAAAGCAACAGCTAACGCTATTCAGTCGTTTAAGCCCAAAACGCATACGATCATAGAACCAGACCAGCTCATAGCTGAAGAAGCCGCTGTTTGGGCTAAAGAATTTCCACAGGTCACCCTGCTTCCCATGCAGTGGGAAACAGCCCTTGAGAAGCTAGGAACCTTCGATCTGATTCTCATAGCCAGCGATCCGATCCATCTTCTCTCCGAGGGAAGTAGTGCGATGAAAGAGGCCAATGAGCTGATGGAAAACATCGAGAAGATGTTTCCTTCGCTCAATAAAGCGCACTATACCGATGAAGTACTCGAAGGCTTTTGCAACCACGTTTCCAGATCTTCTCCTGAATCGCTCTCTCGCTTTTTAGATCAGCTAGAAGCCAATGGCCAGATCACAAAAAAGCAGCACGCTCATTTCAACGAAAGACACGAGCTTCCGAAAAGTACACCTCACTTAGAGCAAGGCAGCTTCTTTCTTCCATTCCTCCTCACCTGCCTAGAAAAGCACATGAAAAAAGATAGCGTCTTTGTCTCTTGCCTTGCAGCATCAGCCTACGAAGATCCTCGCTTTTTCGATGAGATCGCGACAAATCCCTCACTCGACGTCCAGGAATTGCCGCTAGAAAATGCGGCTCTCGCCCTTCTGATCAAAAAATTAGTGAACTGACAAAATATTTCCTTCTCGATCGATAGTTCTAAAGATATAATAAAAGAATGCCTTTCGAACCCAGCTCCCTTACCCTCTATCCGACCGATCCAGGCGTCTACCTGATGAAGGATGGCGGAGGACGCGTCCTGTACATCGGAAAAGCCAAAAATCTCCGCAGCCGCCTCAAGCAATATTTTGCACTCTCAGGTGATGAGCGTGAGATGATCCCCTACCTCACAGCTCAGATCGAGTCGATCGACACCATCATCGCACTGACCGAAAAAGATGCACTTCTCCTCGAAAACAACCTGATCAAGCGCCACAAACCGAAGTACAACGTCCTTCTCAAAGATGACAAAACCTTCATCAGCCTGCTTGTCACCAAGCATAAATGGCCGATGATTCGTCTGATTCGCAGCAAAGGCAAACCAAAAAAAACGGAAGGCACCTTCTTCGGCCCCTACACCAATGCACTCGCCGCCCGCCAGACCTTCGATCTGATCCAGCGCCTCTTTCCTTTGAGGCAATGCTCCGACGCAGAGCTGATGAACCGCAAAAGACCGTGCCTGCTCTACGACATCAAGCGCTGTGTGGCCCCGTGTGTTAATCTCTGCAACGAAGAGGAGTATGAAAAGCTCGTCCAGTCAGCCATTCGCCTTCTCAAAGGCCAGGACAAAGAGGTACTCAAAGAGCTGCGATCGCAGATGGAAGCGGCTTCTCATCGCATGGAATATGAGCGCGCCGACTCTCTCCTTACGATGATCCGGCAGATCGAGCATGTCACCACCATCCAGCATGTCGACAATCCCTTTGCCAAGGATTGCGATGCCATAGGCCTTTGCCGCAAAGCGGATGCCGTGCTACTTGTCCTTCTGCAATTTCGTGAGGGCAAACTCATTGGATCAGAGCACTACAGCTTCAACCTCATCGCCTCAGATGATCAGGAAGTCTTTGAGACGTTCCTCCTACAGCACTATAGACTCCTCTCTTCTGTCCCTAAGGAGATTCTGCTCCCGCAAACGCTGCCGCGTCAAACAGCTCTGCAAGAGATCCTCTCCGAAGCCCACGGCCAAAAAATCGAGATCGCCGTGCCAAAAAAAGGAAAAAAGCGCGATCTGATTGAGATGGCCGAGAAGAATGCACAGTCGCTCTTTGCTCGCGAAAAAGATGAGCGCTCTCTCAGAGAAAAAATGCTACTCGATCTGCAAGAGACGCTGCAGCTAACACGCTTTCCCAGACGCATCGAATGCTTCGACACCTCGCACATCTCCGGGGTCAATCCCGTGGCGAGCCTCTGCTGCTTCGTCCATGGAGAAAGGGATAAGAGCCGCACAAAATTATTTCGTATCAAAGAGAAAGAGAACTCGGAAGATTACGCCTCGATGCGAGAAGCGCTCCTGCGCCACTTCACCCGCGAAAAAGAGAAGAACGATTTTTGCGACCTCCTCGTCGTCGATGGAGGAAAAGGGCAGCTCAATCTCGCTTTAGAGATCTTTCAGGAGCTCGATATCGCATCGGTCGATGTCATCGGTCTTGCAAAAGAGAGCTCTCGCCATGACAAGGGTCTTACGCAGGAGAAGATCTTTCTGCCGCATCGAAAAGATCCAATCCTCATCGATCCGCGCTCACCGATGCTCTTTCTGCTCCAGCAGATACGCGATGAGGCGCACCGCCTCGCCATCGGGTATCATAGAAAAAGACGAGCGAAGAGCACCATAACCAGTGAACTCGACCAGCTCACGGGCATCGGCCCGATCAAACGCCGCCGCCTGCTTAGCCACTATGGCAGCGTACGCGCGCTCAAAGCGGCATCAAAAGAATCCCTTTCAAACATCTCTGGCCTTACGAAAAAAGACGTAGAGCGCCTCTGGGATTTTATTAATTCCGGACAAAAAGAGTGAGTGGTTTGGTGTAACCGAACTGGGTTTTGAGAATCTCTAAGAGCTTCTCTTCAGCCTCGGCCAGAAGTGTTAACTTTTGATCTTCTTCGAGAGCTATCAGATCGAGAGCAACTTGCAACTGCTGTCCCCTGACGACCGTTACACTGGCGCCTCGCACCTGATCGGGATAGTTTACCTTGAAGCACTCTTCGATCGCCCGTCTGACAATCTTAGAATTCACGGCAGCACGACCTGCTTGCATGGAGACGCGCAGATATTTCCCGCGTCCGATGCCATAAAATCCCAACAGGAAAAAGAGGCCGACTGCAACCGAGGCAGCTCCAATCCAGTAGAAGATCGTCGATTGATTCATCAAGAGATCCGTTGCCATCTTGTTCCAATCCGGGCGCCTTAGCAGCAGAACAGCAAAAGCGCCGAGTGCAAAATAAGAGAGAACGACCAGAAGATGTAAAGCAGATGCGGCAGCTTCTCTCAATCGCATTTAAAAGCTCTCTTCATAAGCTTCTTCTTCTACAGTAGCCGGCTCATCGACCTCTTCCTCTTCTTGTAGAGGAAGAACCAGGTCTTTGAAAATAACATGAACCGTAGAGACATGCAGGCCACTCCAGTGGCTGATCTCTTCGACGATTTTTGTCTGGATCTCATCCGCTTTTTCCGGGATAGAGAGTCCATAAGCGATATTGATCTCGACTTTCACAAGTACAGAGTGCTGCTTCTGGTCCTGCTCGACATGAATACCCTTGACGCGCTCAACTTCTCGGCCCAGAAGACTGTCAAAAAGGTTACCTTCCTGCAAAGAAATCCCCTCGACTTTTGAAAGACATTGCAACACAATCGCCTGAAATACCCTCGATTCGATGTCTCGAATAAAAACAGTATCCGGCAGATTCAACTCTTTTTTATCTAATTTTTCGTACATAGGGCCCTCCGATTCCTCTTAAGATTACCCTAATGTACAGATTCCTACAATCTTGCTGTGAAATTCCCGGGAGGGTACGATGGTAAAAACCGAAACAACCTAACAATTTTTAGCTATGAACATCTCACATCTTCTGCTCTCTTCCCTGATCGTCGGCTCCATCGCGGCCTACATCGCAATGCGAAAAGAGCGCAATCCCTATATCTGGTTTACAGTCGGCTTTGTATTCGGGCTCTTGGGAGTGCTTGCACTCTTTATTATCCCACTGCCACGCAAAAAAGTTCTTGAAGAAGAGCTGAGACCAGCACCACAACCCTTCATCGAAGGGCCGATCGATCTCTATTGGTACTATCTGGATGAAGAACGGGAGCAGAAAGGCCCAATTAGCCGCGACGCATTAACCCAGGCATGGCAAAAGGGCGACGTCGAATCGAACACCTTCGTATGGCATGAAGAGCTAACAGCCTGGAAGCCGCTACAGGAATTAATTAAATTTAAATAGAGAGAGAAGAATTTCTCTCTCTTTTATCAAAAGATTTCTACCAGCTTGCCTTGAAAACGCCGGGAATAAGACCCTGGTGAGCCATTTCGCGGAAACAAAGACGAGATAGATTATATAGTCGTAGGTGCCCACGTGCCCGGCCGGTAAATTGACAGCGGTGGGGGAGGCGAGCTCGCGAGGACTGGCGGGGGCGGTGCTTGTGGGGG
>JAJFMM010000208.1 GCA_021772165.1 Chlamydiota bacterium
ATGTGATCGAGACTTGGGAAGCGGTCAAAAAAGAGGAGAAGGGGCGAAAGAATATTTTAGAAGGTATCCCTCCAACTCTGCCTGTCGTAGCAAGGGCTCAAAAAATTCTTCAAAAGCTTAGACGTGTGAAAAGTGACTTGGCGCCTACGGTTGGGGCTAAGGTCAGTGAAGATGAAGTGGGTAAGAGGCTCTGGGAGCTGATCGCTGAAGCTGAGGCGTCTGGGGTCGATGCCGAGAGCGCTCTAAGGCGTTTTAGTGGTGAGGTGGAGGCGAGGTATAAAAAAAACACCGGAGACTGATTCGCTGCAAAAGCTAAGTCCTAAAGGCTGCTACCTTCCGGTCCTGACCTAGTTCAGACCGCTTGATCGGCGAGATCCCCGGTGAAACTCTTCTGGAAGAGTCTGGATAGCGAGCTATCCAGGCCTTCCTAATTAACTTCAGTATAGCGTATGGTTTCCCAAAATTCTATTTAAAAAATCATTACCGCTTTTTTGTGTCGGGCAAAGCGTTGAGATTCATCAGATAGGTCTCGGGGAAGAACTTCGAGAGGATCTTCACCGCGTTATCCCCATTTTGTGCCATCGCTGATGCCGAATAGAGGCAAAGCCCTACGCCGTGGCCCTTTCCAAATCCTGTAAAGAGCACGCTCTCTTCTTTAAGTGTCATCGTAAAGTCGCTGCTCTGTAAGCGGCTTGCTCCCAGGCGCTTCTGTAGTTCAGCAAAATGGAAGTCATGTGTTTCTGTCCCATCTTTAACGCGGAGTCCATAGACTTTGTTCGATGTGGGGTCTGTAAAGAGCTCTATTCCTTTGATCTGCGGGAGTTCAAGCTGATTGGCTAGTACTTTGCGGCTGAGGCTAAAGCTCCACTTTGCATCCTTGCGGTCAAGGGCTGCATGTGGTGCGTCCACGCCTGTCGTAGGTGCCCATGCATCTGATCGGAACATGGTGTGATAGGGTGCTGTTTTGCCTGCACTATGCTCTGTCCAAAGTGTCGCGAAAGGTAGGTTTTTGCCTTCCGTCGGGTGCACGAGGATCAGGTGGCGTGTCGACTCAACGGCTTTCTCGATGGAGGAATTCGGTCCGACAAGCGCATTGCCTTGATAGCCTACTACTGCGGCTGATGTTTGCCAGAAAGCGTCTGCGTCGCGAGATACTGCGTAATAGGCGTTTGTACGAGCTACAATGGCTAGTGCTGCCATCACTTCACTTTCCATCGGTTGCGCGATTTGCAGCGATAGGAGGCCCTTTACGTAGGTCTCGATGTCTATGTCGTTAACGATATTGATCCGGTTGCCGATCGCGTAGATGCCAATAGCTCCCGAATATTGAATGCCGTTGACGAAGATCGATGAGTCGCTGGAGCGCGGTTGTACGTAGAGTTGGTGGATGCCAGGAAACTGTTCGCCCCACTTCAGTCCCGAATCCACTGCGTGGATCATGAAGCGTTTGCCTAAGAGGCCCGATGAAACTTTTGTGCCGTCATGCGGATTGAAGAGGAAATAGGATCCTTTCACCTCAAGAAGCGCCTCAGAGACTCCTTGCTCCAAGAGTATCTGTATGTTCTTGGGGGTAGCCGGTTCAACGATCTGTTCGAGAATAAACTCGTCGGTATGCTGTGCGATTCCTGCGTTCGGCAAAACGCCGCAAAGCAGGGTAGATGCGAGGATTGCTGATAGTGTGCGCATAGTTGTTTTTACTCCATGTTCCTTGGGGATTTTTTCCCCATGTGCCGATAGGCGAGTTCTGTGACTTCACGTCCACGTGGTGTACGTCTCAAAAAACCTTGCAAAATCAGGTATGGCTCATAGACCTCTTCCAGTGTATGAGGCTCTTCTCCAACCGCGGCTGCAAGGTTGCTCAGGCCAACGGGCCCGCCTTCGTGATGTTCCATGATAACGCTTAGTATTTTTTTGTCCATTTCCTCGAGTCCAGCATGATCTATGGACAGCATCTCAAGTGCACTGTCTGCAAGGGTTGCTGTAATCGATTCTTTTTTGTGGGCTTGCGCGAAGTCGCGAGTCCAGCGTAGCAGATTATTGGCGATTCTCGGTGTTCCTCGCGAGCGATTTGCTATCAATTGTAAAGCTTTCTCCTCAATTGGAAATTCGAGTAGCGATGAGGAGCGTCGTAGGATCTTTTGCAGCGTGGGCGCATCGTAGTAGTCGAGTCTAAGATGGATCGAAAATCGCGAGCGCATCGGTGAGCTAAGTAGCCCAGATCTTGTCGTAGCTCCAATGAGGGTAAAGGGCTGGAGCTTCACTTGCACGCTTCTCGCATTCGCTCCGGTATCGATCATCAGATCTAGTACAAAATCTTCTAGGGCCGGGTAGAGATACTCTTCTGCAACTTTTGACAGGCGATGGATCTCATCAATGAAAAGCACGTCGCCTTTTTTAAGGTTGGTGAGCAGTCCTGCTAAATCTCCGGCTTTTTCAATGGCGGGGCCAGATGTGACGGAGAGATTGCCTCCCATCGTCTTCGATATGATATGCGCAAGTGTCGTTTTTCCAAGTCCCGGCGGTCCCGAAAAAAGGCAGTGACCTAGCGCATCATTACGGCTCTTTGCCGCAGTGATCGCAATGTCGAGGCGTTGACGTACGCTTTCCTGACCTGAAAAATCTCCGAGCGTTTGTGGTCGCAAGGGGATTTCAAAGGGTTGATCAGGCTCCGTCCAGGTAGATTCTATAAAGGCCATAGTGACTGCACCGATGAAAATCCTAGCAAGAAATCGAATTAAGGCGCTATATCAGTCTTAGAAAAAGGAGTTTTGTATGCTGCAGTCTGATAAATGGATTCGAAAAATGGCGCTCGAGAAGAAGATGATTGAACCCTTCTCTGATCGTCAGGTCCGCG
>JAJFMM010000209.1 GCA_021772165.1 Chlamydiota bacterium
ATTAAGATGATTCGTTTTTTCTGCGTCATAAATGCCTCAATTTCAAGCGAAATCTGTTTTGTTTCTGATCTTCTAGGAGATCGTCCGCTTTAAGAATATTTGAATTTCTTGTTTAACTCAAGCTTGTTTGTAGGCAGAGCAACAAGGTCAATGTCAGAGCTCTGGATAGGAAGGTCTAAAAAGAGATTGGCAAGAGTTGCAAAGCGCTTAGGGCTCTCTGTTGTAAAAAAAACTTTCGAAGCTTTTTTTGTGCTCTGTTTCGCAAGGCCACTTTCCAATAATAGGTTCCGGACGTTGTTTGCACATCGGGACGCCGGTTTGAGAAGTTGCACTGAAGGCCCAAGCACTTCCTGAATCACCTGCTGTAAAAGCGGGTAGTGCGTACAAGCTAAAAGAGCCGCTTCGATCGATTGAAATTTTAAGGGATGTAGGTAGTGCGTAGCGATCAGTTGAGTGAGGCCATGATGGGAGAGTCCTTCTTCGATTAGAGGAACAAAAAGAGGGCAAGCTACTGAGTGCACTTGTATGGAGGGATTCTGTTTGGAAAGCGCTCTCTGGTACACGTTGGATCTAATTGTACTCTCTGTAGCAAGGAGAGCTACATTTTGAAAGTTTGACTGCTGGATCAGCTCAATGCCGGCAGGGATCATGCCAATCACTGGAATGGGCAGTGTCTTCTTAAGCGATTCTAGCGCATAGCAGGATGCGGTATGACAGGCGATGATGATGAGTTTTACGCCCCTCTCTAAAAGAAAAGAAGAGCACTCGTTTGCATATTGAAGAAGATTCGCGGGGGATTTGTTGCCGTAAGGCAGTCTCGCGGAATCACCGAGATAGATCAGATCTTCATTGGGTAAAAGATTTGATAGTTCATGGAAAACGGTTAGCCCTCCTACTCCAGAATCGAAGAGTCCAATGGGGCTATCGGATTGCATTATCTAGATTATTCAGGAATGAGCAGTTCTTGTCCGACAACAATAAGATCCTGGTCGAGGCTGTTGACTCTTTTAATGCGATCGACACTGGTTTTGTAGAGACGAGCAATCTTTTCCAGCGAATCACCAGGGCGCACTTTATGGACTTTCCCATCAGATTGCTGAAACTGTCTGGCTACCCCTTCAAAATGCGTTTTGAGCTTAGCGACCTCATCAAATCGTCTATTTTGTAGCTGAATCTCTTGCTCTAGTTCCACGATGCGATCTTTGAATTGCGTCAATGCCGCTGTCGTCTCATTGGCATGTCCAAGGAGCTGACGAAGATCTTTGATTCCGCTTTCTTGTGATTGTTCAAAGCCTGTGAGCTTTTTCTCGAGAGATACCAACTGATGCTGGATCTGCTCGAGCTTTGTTTGATGCGCTTCTAGATCGGTTTGCTTCAGAGTCGCAAGAGCCGTTTCATAGTACTTAATTCTCCCGTCGAGAATCTGCAGCTCTGTTTGAAAACAGTTGAAATCACGACGCTGGTCGTCGAGGTTCGTTTGCAGGCCATGCAGGGTGAGCTCAAGCTGATGTTTCTCCTCTTTTGGAGAGGATTTAAGCGGTGAGCAAGCAGAGATAAGAGAGAGGGCAATAGCTGCGCAGGGAATTGTTAGATGTTTCATCTTTCAAAGATCCTGTATTCAGCGCGTCTGTTCTGCTTCCAGTCATCCTGGGCGTGTCCCTGTGCAATGGGCTGTTCCTTGCCTTTAGATACCGTGTAAATTCTGTTGAGATTTACACCACTTTTAGCCAGTACGCTTCTAACGTAATTGGCGCGTCTCATGCCAAGTGCCAAATTGTAGCTAGCAGAGGCTCTTTCGTCGGTATGCCCTTCGACAAGGAGATAGGAATTGGGATTCTTTTTTAGGTGATTTGCGATCTGTTGAAGAGCTTCAAGATCTTCTTTTTGATGCAGCTCGTGTTTGTCTGTTTGAAAATGGACTCTGTGAAAGGCTAATTTATCAGGAGGTGCGTAAAAGCGGTCGAGAGAGGGAACTCCTTTTTCACCCGGAATCTCTTTCGACTGCGGGAGTACGGCATCACCATTCATAGCAAGAGTATTGAGATCGGTGGCGTCGAGAGGAATGAACTCATCATCATGAGGACCTACGAACTCATCGTCCGATGTCAGCATGCGCGACTCATACTCTTTTCCCCAAAGCACATCCATGCCTCGCTGCACATAACGTCCTGCTGTCTTGACGTCTTCCCAAGTTTCACTACTATCGCGAGAGCAACTTGACGATGCGATCAGCAAAATTCCTAAAAAAAGGTGTCTCATTTTCTTCTACCCTCCAAAACTAAATTGTAATCGCGCACTTCTTCGCATGCATATCACAATTTGTGTGTAAATCTAGCGCACTTAGAATTCTTTGTCAGCGGGTTTCCCAAGATGGAAAGCGCTTTTGCCCAAAACCTGTGCTAATCTGTACGGGCTCTAGCTGATGTAAATTCATGATGTAAAGTTCCGATACGTCGTTTGTCTCTGTATTGTAAATCAGATGCAAGCTATTGGACGCCCAAGAGGGATTTTCCTTATTTTCAGGACCAAATGTAAGTTGCCATTCTTGCTCTGTTGCAAAATCGTAAATCCAGATTTGACGTATGCCGTCGGTGCGTGCGCTGTAAGCCAGTTTAGATCCGTCGGGCGACCAGGCAGGAGAGGTGTTTTCACGATTTTTTCTGGTCAGCAACTTTGGGATAACGCGTCTTGTACTGCGAGAATCTTTCACTTCAGTCATATAAATGCGCGGCGTTCCATCTTTATCTGAAACGAAAGCTAATTTGCGGCCGTCGGGAGCGTAGGTCGGTGAGGCTTGTGTGGCAAAAGGAGCTGTGAAGATCTGGCGCGCTCGGCCGATCTGCTTGCCCTCCTGATCGAGATTCTGAACGAAAAGATCCGGTCTTCCTGCAGCATCACTGATGAATGCAATCTGTTTGCCATCTCTTGAGATAGCAGGCAGCAATTGACTGCCACGTAGACGGATCATCGGGTTAGATCTCCCATCACTTGAGGAGCGAAAGATCTTTGTCTGCCCCCCATCGGAAGAGACGTAATAGTATTCGTCTTCCGAATAGGCGATCTTTTGCGGCATGAAAGCAGGTGTAATGCAATAGCCTCTTGCCATTGTCAGTCGTCTTGCATTCGCGCCGTCCCAATCGGTGATCCAGATGTCTGAGAGCCATTCAGAGCCGTTGCCGCTTGGATTTTTTACGCGCTGTGAAAAAAGAATGCGTTGTGAGGCGATCCCTTGCGTTCCGAAAAGATCCTTTTGAATGGCATCTGCTAAAAGATGAATCGCGTGTCTGTCTGTTGGAGCATCTCCTGTCAATGGAATGTCAGGATAGCGCTTGGAAGTGCCTCTCTGGATATGAAACGCTGTGGCAGAAAAGCTGTCTTCCGAGGCTTGGACGGCAACAACGAAGGGCACTTGTTCGCGGCTCCAGAAAGCAAGGTCGAAACGCGCGCGTGGATCGGGCCAGAAAAATTTCTTTTCCCAATCAGGGCGTACAGGAGTCACGGAACTATAGCCGTTATTCGCAAGGTCAAAAGCCAGTAGAGTTCTTAGCTCTCCTGGATAGCGCCAGTCGATCTGTTCTCGGCCGATTCGAAGCTCTGTCAAATACAATGGCTTCAGAGGAACTTTGGTGGAGAGAAGAACTTCAAGTTCTTCTTCTGCACAAAGCGAGAAAGTTAAAAAAAAGAGTAAAAAGTTAAATTTTTTCAGCATTGCGGAAGGTGATTGTAAATTCTAGTTTGGCCTCGGATACTTCGAAGTCATTAAAGCATGGCAGTTCCAGAAGAGGCAATTGATTTTTCAGCCACTCAGCATTTTTGAGACTTTTTGCGTCGAGAATTTCCAGAGAAAGTAGATGACCCGGTGCTTGAAGAGTCACGCGGGCGCGCACTTCTCCTCTTTCAGGCAGCTGTAGCTGTTTTTGCAGCGTTTCTATTAGACAGGGTCCATAAAAACCAGAGGAGGAGCTGCCAACCTCTACCGCGATGGGTGTAGTTTCAACAAAGGAGGGGAGCTCGATGTTCGAAGAAGAGGGTTTAACCGCCGGAGTAGAGAGAGCCGCAAAGCTCTTTTCTATTTTTTTAAGCGTTTCAGTCTGAATCGCTTTCTTCGCCGGACGCGCTGGCTTTACAGGTTGTCTCTTTTTCTGGACTGGAGGGGCTATTTTCGGGGCCGTTTTCTTTGGAAGCAGGTGGGTGCGTACGGCCAGTGCGGTTCTCTTTTTAGGAGCGGCAGAGAGGAGATGGTCGATGCCCAGAAAACCTAACAAAGCGAGGTGCATGGCCAGCACGCACACAGTAATTTTTCC
>JAJFMM010000210.1 GCA_021772165.1 Chlamydiota bacterium
CATGGACGTGTTCGGTCCTCAATGGAAAGACCATGCAGAACAAATTGCAAAAGCTTGGAAAGACTTGATTCATGATGATGATCTCGTTCTCGTTCCCGGAGATATCTCCTGGGCTATGCGCCTCGAAGAAGCGGTCCCTGATCTCGAATGGATCGACAAGCTACCGGGTACAAAACTTCTTCTAAAGGGAAACCACGACTTCTGGTGGGGCTCGTTGAAGAAAATCGCAGAGGTACTGCCTCCCTCTATCCATCTGATTCAGAATAACTCTTTTCGCTGGAAAAATGTCGCCATCGGCGGTGCTAGACTCTGGGATTCTGCTGAATATTCATTTCATGAGTTCATCGACTTCCGCGAAAACCCTCGGGAAAAGAAGGCCGATCCTGAAGAAGCTGTACAAAAAGATCTCAGCGAAAAGATTTTCGAAAGAGAACTGCAAAGGCTGGAAACGAGCCTCTCAACACTCCCCGACGACGTGTCTGTGCGCATCGCCATGACGCACTATCCTCCCATTGGATCTGACCTAAAACCGTCTCGAGCTTCCAAAATTCTCGAAAAATATAAGATCCAGATCTGCACATTTGGACACTTGCACAATATCAAGGCGGGAATTTCTCTCTTTGGTGAAGCAAGGGATGTGCGCTATGTACTGACCTCTGGCGATTACATACGTTTTCGCCCCGTCCTACTACTCTAGCGTATTGAGAGCAAGAGGCTTCAAGATGCTCTCGAACGCCTCCAGATCGCCTGATTCAAGAGAATCTGTTTTCGTTTCCAACAGCTTGAGAACAGCCTGCTCCAGATCCTCACGATCGCGACGACGGAAATAGTCAGCTGTCAATTCGACCATCTCGACGAACTCTTCTCGCGCTTGGACATGTGAGAGAGTCTGTTGCGCCGCTTCCATAAAAACGGGACGCTCGCCAAACGCTGTCAAAAAGCGCAGCATCTCTATTAAAAGATCGAACGTCATCTCTGCTTTTTCCTCAAGGAGCGCCGCCAATAGATGGTTCGCCCCAACGGGATCGGAAAAAGCAATGAGACGCACGCGCAAGAAATCGAACCAGGCAGCCTCTTGCGTATAAGGAGCAAAGTGTTCAATCAGCTCCGATGCATAGAGTTCATTGCCATTGTCGAGCAGCTCAGAGACATAGTCGATTAGAAAGCTCATGATGTCATGTGCAGAGTGGCAATTGACCGATTCGAGAATCTCCATCGGCTCTGCGCCCGCATCTAAATTCTGGTTGAAAATTTCGATCATATTGGCAAGAGCATCCTGAATCGGCTCATCACTCGCAAGAAGCCCCGCATCATATAAACTGATCTGATGGTCGAATTCATCGCAAAAAATGGATAGTGCTTGTTTCTCAGGAAGCAATCTTCTCCAGAGCTCGAAAAGAAGGAGATAAAGACGGTCGTGCAGCTCGGGCTCAGCATGCTCTTCTAAGAGCAATTCCGTGAGATCTTCCGGAGAGTCACACTCTTCAGCAAAACCGTGCAGGGTTTGGACATCCAGTTCCAGCCCGGCGTTTTTAAGGCGCGCGAACAGTTCTTCTTGAGCCAAAACTCGCAGATCTTCGATTTGCCAGCTTTCGCAAGAAATGGAGGGATCCTGATCGTGATTCAGGCGTAAAAGATTGTAAAGAGCTTTTGTCTGCAGTTCCATTTTTAAAAATCTTTCTAATGAATTCATGGTCGTCAGATCAAATGATCCGACTTTTTATAATTTTCGGCAAAACAACTTTTAGATATTCTATTTGGATGACGAAAAAAAAGCCCTTTCTTTTGATGGAGGTTCTCATCGCGATTGCGCTTCTCGGCGTATTCGCTCCCTGGCTGATGAGCCTTCCGACCCGCCATTATAAGCTGCAAATCGAGAGATTTGAGGCCCTTGAGAAGCAGCGCATAGCAGACTGGAGCTATTCAGAGGTCAAAGAACTTCTTTTCAAGAACTCCATTCCTTGGGAAAGCCTTCCTGAGTTTGCCGAGCCGGCCGCGACCTTTTCGCTATCGGACGTTCCCTTGCACCTCCCCGGCTTAAGCTCAAAAACCATCCCTCGCTCCTTTTCTCTGCGCTGTAAAAGAGAAAAAGAGGGAAAACAGGGAGAGATTTTTCGACTCTATGAAATGATCCTCTCCTTCAGCGCTACAGAAAAGCACAAATACCTCATTCTCATCCAATCGGTATAAACTCTGGATTTAAAAATATTCTTTGGTGCATAGAATGAATTCATGTCGCAAGCTTTCGAACCTTACATTCCTGCTAGTAAAAAAATTCGCGAATTCACCTTTCGCGCAACTTTTTTAGGACTTATTTTTGGATTTATGTTTGCCGTGGCCAACGCCTATCTGGCCTTGAAGATTGGGCAAACAGTCTCTGCATCCATTCCGGCCGCCATCATGTCTATGGGACTGATGAAAGTTCTCTTCCGAAACAGCACCATCCTTGAAAACAACATTGTACAGACGATTGCCACCATCGGAGAAGCTCTTGCGGCAGGTGTTGTCTTCACCATCCCTGCGCTCTTTATTTTGGGAGACCACCTTTCCATTGGAAGAATTTTCCTCCTCTCTGCCTTAGGAGGGGTCCTCGGCATTCTCTTCATGATCCCGATGAGACGCTTCATCATCGTAGAAGAGCATGGAAAACTCCCTTTCCCCGAAGGAACCGCGTGCGCCGAAATTTTAAAAGCCGGGGAAAAGAGCGGAAAAGCCGCGATCATGGCTCTCTGGGGCGTACTCGCTTCAGTTGGCTATAAACTCTGCACCAACGTCTTCTTTATCTGGAAGGAGACCCCATCCTGGTCCTTTCCCTTCTTTCAACGAGCGACCTTTAGCATCGACACGACCCCGGCTCTGCTTGGAGTGGGCTACATCATTGGAGCTCGCATTACAGCGATAATGTTTGCAGGAGGCATCACAGCTTGGTGGATGATCATTCCTCTAATCAAGATGTTTTCCCACGACAATACCCCGATTTACCCTGCAGACATCCCGGTGATCCAGATGAGCTCCGATCAGATCTGGAGCAATTACGTTCGATACATTGGCGCCGGCACAGTTGCTGTTGGCGGCCTACTCAGCCTGCTTCGTATTGGGCCCCTTCTATATAAAACAGTGCATACGAGCATCAAGGAACTTTTCTCGGGATTTACCGCTAGATCTCACGTCAAGAGAACAGAGAAGGATATTTCGATGGCATGGCTCATTGTAGGCTCTGTCGCGATCATCCTCACTCTCTGGCTGTTTCCCGGCTTTCCTATGAATTTCTTGACGATCGTCCTCCTTGTCGTGCTCGCCTTTTTCTTTGTAGCCGTCACCTCGCTGACCGTCGGACTCGTGGGGAGCTCCTCAAATCCTGTTTCCGGAATGGTCATTACGACCGTTCTATTGACCTGTATCATTTTCGTGCTTCTTGGCTGGACTGATAGAATCTACCTCCTCTCATCGCTTACCATGGGCTGTGTTGCCTGCGTTGCGATCTGTTTGGGAGGGACAACCTCTCAAGACTTAAAAGCAGGTTTTCTCCTCGGAGCCACGCCCCGCTCTCAGCAGATTGCTGAAATTCTGGGAGTGATCATCCCCTCGATTGCACTCGGTTATACGATCTATATTCTCAATGCAGCCTATCAGATCGGCTCTCCCCAAATGCCAGCTCCGCAAGCTACACTCATGGCGATCATCGCACAAGGGATCCTTGAAGGAAGTCTTCCCTATACCCTCGTTGGAATCGGCGTTGTGATCGGCATAGTTGCTGCCCTTCTACGTATACCGATCCTCCCTTTTGCCCTCGGCCTCTATCTCCCCCTCTCGCTGACCACAGCCATCATGATCGGAGGAATTGCTAAAGAGATTGTCAACCGAAACACCTCCAGCGAATTGAGCCAAGAACGGGGAATGCTACTCGCCTCCGGGATTATCGGAGGTGCTGCGATTACTGGCATTCTGACCGCCTTCCTAACGATCTCCGGCATCATTCCCCCTGATAAACAAGCGCTATTGCCCGATTGGACCAGCCTCCTATTCTTCCTACTCTTAGGCGGTGGACTGGCCTTTTTCACGCTTTATCGTCAAAAAGAGTCTCGTTACCACTAATTCGCAATTCCCTGTTTGCGCCTTATCAGTTAGCGCTGGTACAATTCTCTTCCATTTTCGATCGAGATTTCCATGCGCCAAAAATCCTCTAGCAGATCCTTTATTCTCATGGAGCTCCTCATTGCTATGGTTCTCGTCGGAGCTGTTTTGACCCTTCTCATTCAATTTTTTTCTAACTCACTTCGGATGGATCTAAGAATGGATACCCTCCGAAAAGAGCTCTACACACGCCAACATTTTCAAGTTCGACTGTCTCACGTCTACACCTCCATTACTCCGCGATCTAATTTACCTCCCCCTTCCTCCGGTTCCTCTTTTTATACCCTTGAGGGAGACTCCCCTAGTCTCGTGACGATCTTTGACAACGGCATCGATCCGGATCCCTCCTTTAGCGGCGCTGTCCAGGGAAAAATCCACCTGGATCAAGAGGGGAATCTTATCCTTTATCTCCAGCCCCTCGGACAGAGCCCGCCTTGTCCTTTCCGCAAAGAGATCCTTCTAACCCACGTTGAGCAGCTAGAGTTTCAATTCCTGGCTAAGAGCTTCTCTGAGACGGTGCCTGCGCATACTTCTTTTGGATGGCGATCGACCTGGCCCAAAACCCGCTGGGATATTCCTTCCTTGATTCGTATGCGAACCCGACAAAATGGGAAAGACCTAGCTTTCGCCTTTTCACTTCCCTTTGCCAATCCCATTACCTACGAGAGGGAAAAAACATGAACCTTCTCGGCCTCGTATTCGGACTGCTTCTGATTTTCGCCTGCACTTTTTCTCTCTCGATGCACAAGTATCTTCTCTCCAATCCCATTGAGACCTCCTGCAAAAATCATCTCCTAGCCACGAGAAAAATTCTCAATTCCTATGAATTGCAGTACTACGAGGCTCTCCGCTTTGTGACTGAAAAGAAGAATAAGAGAGCTCCCTCCCAAACGAGTAACACGACTCCAACGAAAGTGACGATCAATCACCAGAACAGAGAGTGCTCTCAGCTCAATCTCTGGCCTCTTCTGCTCGACGGTAGAGACAAACATCCCGCTTTATATGAAACAGCCGCCCAGCTACTGCGTGTGTTTTATCAAACCTCTCTCTTTGGAGAAGAGATCCGCACAGAATATGCTCTCTTGGATACGATCCTTAACGCAGCCTCAAAAGCTAAAGACAGTCCAAACATCACCCTCCTTCCTCTCGAAAAATTGGATTTACAGAAAAAAGATGTAAAGCAGCTTTACTTTTTGAAATCGGTCTACTATCGCATGCTGAAAGGAACCAAAGAGTTCGAGCATACTGGGTATCCAGCGCTGCTCGACTATTTTTGTTTTGAAAGCAAGCAATCGCAAATTTGCCTAAAGCATGCTTCCATCGAAATGTTCACCGCTCTTTTTGGCCCTAGGGCAGCCATTGTGCTCTATGATGAAGTACACGAGAGCAAGATTCCTCTTTCGAAAGAGAGGATCATGGATGTTTGCGCACAGAATGGAAAGATTGGCATGAGTGAAGATGTGATCGATCTACTTGATCTGCATTCGAAGCGCCACCGCTTCTCTGGCAAACGCACTCTTGTAGAAACGGAAGGGGATGTGTGTCTGAAAAAGAATGTCTTTCTCCCCAGTGCTTAGTACTTAAAGTCTTCACAAAAAATGGAACAGGGTAAAAGTGTTATCCTGCGTATCCTGTTCTTCTTCTTTTAAGAACCGATTTCATCCGGACCTTGTTCAATGGGAAGAGTCATTCTAAAGGTCGTTCCATGTCCTAGTTGAGAAGCAACATCTAGACTACCATTATGCCGCTGTATGATTGTTTTGAAGATGGAAAGTCCAAGCCCTGTGCCACCGAATTTGCGCGAGCGCGCTTTGTCAACAGTGTAAAAGCGATCAAAAATATGAGGAAGATCTCCTTCCGGTATTCCTATGCCTTTGTCCTTGACGCTGACCGTTATGGTTGAAGCATCCATATCGACGATAAGATCGATCGTTGCAGGAGCGGGTGAATACTTAACGGCATTTTGAAGCAGGTTCATGATCGCCATTTCAAGAAGATCGGAATCGCCCAGAACGGGCCCTTTCTCAATACTCTTGTGTAATTCAATCTTTATGTTGGGATGAGCCGCTAAAATCATGTAAATACAGTTTTCACAAAGTGCAACGATGTCGACAGGATGAAAGCGTTCGATGCTTAGGTTTTCAATATCAGCAAGAGTGAGAAGACTTTTGACTAGAGAATCGAGACGATAGCAAGTCCTAACGATCTTTTCAGTGATCTCTTTCACCGTCTTTTGGGGAAGATCAGGTAGGTCATTGAGTGTTTCTGCAAATCCACGAATGATCGTGATCGGTGTGCGCAGCTCATGGGAGGCATTCGCTATAAAGTCCTTTCCCATTTCCAGTACACGATAGTCAGAGGTTTTATCCTGTAGGACGAGAATGATCCCGCTATGCTGCGCTAAAGGAGCTGCGATGAGGTCGAAATAAAAAGGGCTGGCTTCCTCAATCGTAAAGGTCTGAATCACCACTTCTGTATTTTCCAAAACGTTTTGGATCAGTTCACTGCATTTGTGCGCTAAGGGAGCTCGCTCTGCCTTGATCTCATCGAATTTCTGATTAACGATCTCGTCATGACCCACGCGCAGCATTTTCTTTGCAACGCGGTTTGCAAAAGTAACCGCCCCTTCCATGTCGACGGCAATCACCCCTTCTCCAAGCGATTCCAGAATGGCCTCAGTCTCATCTTTCTGTCGGACAAGATTTTCAAACTGCTTTTGAATGCGCATGTTGAGGGAATTGAGCGTGTGGGCTAATTTCCCAAATTCATCTCCCTCCTGAATTTCTCGGCCAATTTCAATGCGGGGGAGATACTCTTGGATGCCTGCCTGATAGGGTTCGATCGCTGTGATGATCTGCTGAATGGGCAAACTCAATCGATGCATGATCGCCCAGGTCATGATGCTATAGAGGAGCAAGATAATGGCCCCGAGAGTGAGAAACCCAATTTCGAAATCATGCGTAAGCTCGCGGATCACCGAAAAGGGCAAACCAATGCGAAGAATATACTCTCGACCATCTCTTTCGAAAGAAAGTGCTCCGTAAGCGATGGTCTGTCGGAAGAGATCTGAGTAGCGGTCACTATAGCCTCGCCCATACTTGAGGGCTTCGATCACCTCCGGCCTATTCATTAGATCAGAATCTATTGATGCGCTTGTAACGCTCTTGTTAGGCATACGGGTGTCATAGATCACATCTCCGTTCTGATCGAAGAGAGTGATGCGGAAGAAAATCAGGACATTTTCTGTTTCGAGGTATTCTTTCATCGCCTCAACATTCGGCTCTTTCTGAATCCTGGAGATCAGTTCACTGGCCCGCTCTTCGAGAGAGCGCTGAACGATATTCCCAACCGTTCTTTCCACAAAAGGAAACAATAGGGAGATGAAAACCAGAAAAAGGATGATATCGCTGAGAAGAATTTTTTTGCGAAAACCTAACATAGTACTAATCTAACGAATCGTTGGATCCTCTTCAAGCTCCGGGTAAAAGGATTCAAATCCCTTCGCTGTAACCAGACCCGTATCTTCGAGGCGAACGCCTCCGGATCCGGACAGATAAAGCCCCGGCTCTATCGTAAAGACCATGTTTTCTTTTAATTTTAGATTGACGTCAGCTCCGGTGCTGCGCAGCACCGGATATTCATGAGTTTCCAATCCGATGCCATGTCCAAGGCTGTGCAAAAAGAGTTTTTCGACACCCTCTTTTGCAAACACATCTCTCGCAGCTCTGTCCAATGCTCCAATCTTTTCGCCTACACAGCTTTTCTTTTTTGCTGCAAGATGCGCTTCTCGAACAAGAGCATACATCTTTTTAAGTTGAGGATCGATCTCTCCGTAAAAATAGACTCTTGTCGCATCGCCGGCATAACCATCTACAACGGCTCCGGCATCGAAGAGAACGATCTGCCCCATTTCCAAAAGAGCCCCCTTGGGCCGATAATGAGGAAGGGCGCTGTTTTTCCCGAAAGCAACAATCGTCTCAAAAGAGGTACCCGACGCGCCTCTTTCTCGCACATACTTCTCAAATTCCCAGGCAACTTCACGCTCGCTGACACCGATTCTCAAACAGCCAAGCATATGCTTGATGCCGTTCCATGTCAGCTCGGCCGCTTTTCGAAGAGCTGCGATCTCCCCTGAGTCCTTAATGACCCGAATCTCTTTGAGAGGCCTTGAGATGGCTTTCCACTGCGTATCGGGAGCCTCTTTTTTGAGCTGCTCCCACGCCTCCACACACATCGATGCGCTATCAAAGCCAACCCTTCCTTGAGGAAGCAGCGTTTTCTTATCCCACAACTGAACGGGACAAGGCGCTTTTTCGAGTGCGTAAGAAATGTAGCGCCCGTCGACAAAGAGCTGCATCTCTTGCCGGTACACAAAGAGCCTCCCCTTTGAAAAAGAGAGTCCCGTTAGATAGAGGAGATCCACAGGATTTTCTAAGAGCAGAGCATCTACTTCCCACTCTTTCAATTTCGATTGGAGCGTCTCAATTCTATTTTTCAAAAAGCCTCGCTAGATCGGATAGTTCTATGCGTTTTTCTTTCACGCCTCGCTTAAGCCTCCAGAGAGATGCCGCTTCTTGCAGAGTTAAGCGCTTGCAGCAACCGGAGCGAAGACGGCGCAGCGTTGCATCGGAAGGAATCCCCCGAAAGAGATCTTCTTTCAAGGCCGTAAAGAGAAGCTCTGTCTTCTCAGTTTCTAGCCAGTCTGGAATCGCATCAATGCAGAGCGCTTTAGGGCCTACCATTCTTGCATCGAGCCCCGCGGCTCCCAAGTGCGCCACCAGCTCTTCTACGCGCTCGCTCTCTTCGAGAGAAAGAGTGAATTCCAGGGGAAAGATCAGCGATTGCCGCTCATTTGTTTGCATCACTTTCTGCTCATACGCCTCGCCAAGATCTGCCAGGAAAAGATCACCCTGACACTCCAGCAGTAGGTAAGAGCCCACGATAGCCAGAGGACGTTCACCTAAATCTTGAGGCCAGAGCATTCCTTGGCACTCAACAGCAGGAAGTGGAGGAGCCTCTTCTCTCAAAGCAAAGGGAGGGAGCGGTGGCTCTGAAAACGCGAAAGGCTCAACAGGTTCGCTATGTTGTTGGGGCACGAAGACACTCTGCACTCTTTTGAGCACTTCCGTAAAGAGTCTGCTCTCTCCATGAAATCTCACCTCGCGCTTTTGCGGATGAACGTTCACATCAAATTCTCCCGGATCCATCTCCAGAAAGATCACAGCTGAAGGATGGCTTCCTGTGGCAAGACGCGTTCCATACCCATCTCTGAGAGCTCGCGACAGCAGCGGAGAAAAAATGGGGCGCCGGTTCAGGAAGAATTGCTGTCCTGTGCGCGTAGCTCTCGCATCGGCCGGAGAGCCTAGCATGCCGGAGAGACGTCCCTCTTCGAACCAAGTACCTTGAGAAAAATCGGAGCCAAAAACAGCTTCGATACGCTCTTGATAGCCACTTGGATTTACCTGGAGGAGACTCTGCTGCTGGGAGCGGAGTGAAAAGGCAATTTCCGGATGAGAGAGCGCAAGAGATTGGACAATACGCACGACAGCCGAACTGCTCGCTTGCGTGCTTTTCTGAAATTTTCTGCGTGCAGGCGCATTGAAAAAAAGAGAGCGCACTTCGATCGTAGTACCGCGATTGCGAGCACAACTCTCAAGAAGTTGAATTTCGCCTCCCTCCGCGACCAGATGCGTCGCCTCCACTCCATCTGAAGTACGAATTTCCAGTTTGGAGACAGAAGCAATGGCAGCTAACGCCTCTCCGCGAAAGCCCATTGTCTCGAGCTGATCGAGATCTTCGACTTTGCGTATTTTGGAGGTTGCGTGGCGAAGCAAAGAGAGCTGCACATCATCACGTGACATTCCGCAGCCATCATCTTCGATGAAAATCGACTGATGTCCGCCGGCCTGAATTTCTATCGATATATTCTGAGCACCCGCATCAATGGCATTATCGAGAAGTTCTTTGATGACAGATGCGGGATTTTCAACAACTTCTCCAGCTGCAATCTGATTGATCGCATCGTCGGAGAGCAGTGCAATTTTACTAGTCATAGCCTCCAGCATACTGCGATATGCTTTTGCTGAAAAAGGATTCTTTTTCCTTTATACCCAATGACTGTATACTCCCTGCCTAGCGGATAGTTTTTTCACATGTTTCGTTATTTTGTACTCTTTTTCTTTGCAGGTAGTGCGCTTTTTGCAGCTCCCGTAGGCAACCCGGCCACACCCGGTCTTGTCAACGGCGGTCTTTTTACCGGGTCTAGTCCATGGATCAAAGCTACGACCGGCTATTTAGCTGACTACGTTTCCGACCTACGGCTCGATCTCTCTAGTGGCCACAGTACACAAGAAGGTCTCGACGCCGACAAAACGTTTAGTAAATTTGGGCTTCACTCCCAGATGGCCTCATTTTCTCTCGTCTTTCTGCAGCGCGTAGAAGCCTATGCCCTACTCGGCGGCACGAAAGAGCGTCTCAAATGGCACGACGAGCCAGAAACACCTCTCTATTCGGCACTGTTTGATTTCCAAACTACCTACCACTTCTCCTGGGCAACAGGGGTAAGAGTGGTGCTGCTGCAGTGGGGACAGACCTTTTTCTGTTTTGACGGCAGCTACTTTGCCATTCCCTCCTCGCATAAGGCCTATTTTAAGTTTCTCAATCGTCTGAAATTGGATCTTGAAGAGGGCGAGCAGAAATTTCATTTAAGAGAATGGCAAGCAGGCGTCGGGCTCGCCTCTCGCTTTTGGATTATCACGCCTTACGTCGGGTTAAAGTACTTCAACGCCAAGCTTCACATCCAGCAAGGTTCCGAAACGACCGCTCTGGACTACCGCAACTTGAAGAGCATTGGCTACTACTACGGCTTTAGTCTCAGCCTAACCAGCAAGTTCCTCGTTACCTTTGAAAGGCGCGTTGTGGATGAATTTGCCTACATGTTCTCGACGCAAGCCGTTTTTTAGGATATACATAAAGCTCATGGAAGAACATCCGGAAGCACGCCTTATTGTCGATACCCTTCACAAGGCAGGTTATGTCGCCTATTACGCCGGCGGATGGGTACGCGACTATCTCCTGAACCACCCCTCCGATGATATCGACATCGCTACCAATGCGACTCCGGAGACGATCCAAGCTCTCTTTCCACACACAGTCCCACTCGGCATTGCCTTTGGCATTGTCCTCGTGGTGGTCGATGCGCATCAGTTTGAAGTCGCGACCTTCCGCCAGGATATTGATTACCAAGACGGCAGACGCCCCACGAAAGTGGAGTTTTCTGACGCTAAAGAAGATGCAAAACGGCGCGATTTTACCATCAACGGCATGTTCTACGATCCTCTCAGAGATGAGATTCTCGACTACGTTGATGGCAAGGCAGATCTAGAAAAGAAGCTCATCCGAGCCATTGGCAACCCCCACGAGAGGATTCAGGAAGATCGCCTGCGCATGATCCGCGGAGTGCGCCTAGCGTGCCGCTTCGGCTTTCAGATTGAGGAAAAGACACAAGATGCGATTCGCGCCCACGCTAAGGAGCTCTTTCCCGCAGTGGCCATCGAGCGCATCGTCCAGGAGCTTGCAAAGGGCTACGCCTTTGGAAGGTTGCGGCTCATGCTACTTGGCCTGCATGAATTCGGCCTGCTCGCCTCCATCTTCCCGGAAATGGAGAGCCTCTCAGGCGACCTACTCGCACAGCGCATCGAACCGATCCGGCGCTACCCAAAAACTGCACCGCTGATCGCGTCTCTGCTGCTGCTCTTTCCCGGCTACGAGCTCGCCCAGCAGCTTCAGCTAGCTAAGAGACTCAAGCTCTCCAACCAGGACATGCAGTTCACCACCTTCCTCTACCGCCTCAAAGAGCTCGTAGACACAGATATCAATCAATCGCGTCCGATTGAGAACGTCGAATGGGCCTATCTCTACTCCAACACTTTTTGCCCCGCTTGCCTACAGATCATCTCCTCACATCTTGAAATTGCCCGCTCGGCTCACTTCCTAGAGCATCACGAAGAGCGCATGAAGCATCTCTGCGAGGCACTGATACGCATCAAAACCCAAGATCCTGTCGTCAAATCGGGAGATCTCGTTAAAGAAGGCATTCAGCCGGGCAGAACCATGGGCCAGCTACTCACTGAAGCAGAGCGCA
The DNA here is from genome assembly GCA_021772165.1 of Chlamydiota bacterium. Taxonomy (GTDB): domain Bacteria; phylum Chlamydiota; class Chlamydiia; order Chlamydiales; family SM23-39; genus JAKBAE01. Next base: position 12,278 of record JAJFMM010000210.1, read on the forward strand.
TCTCTTTCAATGAGCGGCTCTATGAACCAGCTCCTGTTATCGAACGCCTCAAAAAAACAGCTCTCTGGCCTTCCGATTAAAGACTCTTTTTCCTAAACTCTTTGGCCATGAAACTATTCATCCTTTTTCTCCTCTCCTTTTCGCTACTCGAAGCGAAGATTGTTCACACGAGTCACATTGAGGATCTCCTCTCTCACCTCAATGAGTCGACCTGGGTTCTGTTTGATCTCGACGACACTCTACTCGAGGGTGAAAACCAGCTCGGCAGAGCTAAGTGGTACTACCATGAGACAGAGAAATTGATGAGAAGAGGCCTCAGCGATGTGGATGCCCAAAAGTTATTTTATCCTCAATGGATCCTGTCCCAGACGATCTGTCCTACACGGACCCTTGAGCCGCATACAGCTCTGATTGTGGCCAAAGCTCAGGCCATGACAGAGCGAGCGATTGCTCTAACAGCTCGCCACCCTCCGATCGCCTCTCTAACTGTTGAACAATTACAAAAACTCAATATAGATCTGGCAGAAACTGCTCTGAAAATTCCTTCCGACTTTGCTATGGAAACAACACTCTATCGCAATGGAATCTGGTTTTTGACGGACTTTCAGCAAAAAGGCAAGACCTTCGCACGCCTGCTAGACGCTATGGAAGAGTGTCCCAAACGCATCGTCTACATCGATGACGGAAGACATCATTTAGAAGAGATGGAAAAGGCACTATCTGAGAAGAAAATAGAATTCATTGGAATACATTATAAAAGGGCCTTTGAAAGGCCCTACGATGCTCAAATTGCCGAACTGCAATATCGTTCGCTGCCTGAAATTCTCAGCGATGCAGAGGCTGCTTTGATTCTCAAAACAAAGAGCGCTTAGCTCCTTGCTGAGATTAGCTGTTGCCTTGCAGCTTCCAGACCAACGAAACGTTGCATACTCGCAGGTAGACCGTCCGATACCTTTGCACGTGATATCTTCACAGAACGACGAGCTTTAGCTTTGCCGCTCCCTTTACTTGTCTCAGACGCATCTGAACTGGACACACTTGAAGCAGAGTCACTCAAACCAGATCTACTTGATACAACGGATTTACTCGAACCAGATCCATCTGAACTGAAGGAACCGGATAAATTCATTTTATCACTCTCTGGCGGCTTAGGCTGAGAAACTTTAGCTTTCGGTAAATTTGCTGCTGGTAATGCAGCAATTAAATTCGTCGATGAAGGCAGGCTACTCTTTACTGCTGTCTCAAGACGTTTAGGAGCTCGAGGAAGTTGCGTCTTATCTGAGCTCGAGAGTCTCAAAAAGTCCCCGACAATCTTTGCAACTTTCTTAGCAACGCTTGCATCGCTAGAGAACCAAACAGCAATTCTTCCAAAAAAACCGAAATGGAGTCGGCTTGAAAGATCTTTGCTCATAGCGATAGTATCCTTAAAAACACCTGCAACCTTAGAATCGATTGTCTTGACGTTTTTAACGAACTGACCGAGTTGCTCAGGGCCATACTTAAATTGCTGTCTCAATACTGAGTTATTTACACTGTTCATTTTTACACCTTTTTTATTAATTACGATCTAGCAATAGTAACACAAATGGAAATAAAACCACACCGATTACACAAATAACCCTAAAACTTAACAAGACCTTTTTTAGTTCTTATCTAAAAGCAAACAATTACACCAAGACCTATAAAGGTATTTTTTTAGAATTGCGGGAGACTTTCAATTACACGCCGATTTGCAGAGCTGCCTTAACGAATTAGAAAATCGGCGTGTAACTTGAAATGATCCAAGGAGTGGCGTTTTTCAGCCTTCAGCTCCCATTTTTTCACCACAAATTTCGCCCAGCTTCACGCTGCGACAAGGTTTGCGTCTGGACTTTGTTTTCCTCTTTGCTTTTCTGACGGGAGCTGCCTTACTTTTTTTTGCAGTCGTTTTCCGTACAACTTTTCTTTTTACAGTTTTTTTTGTCTTACGTACTGTTTTTGCCTTAGCAACCACTTTTTTCTTTTTCACAGTTTTTCTTTTTTTGGCAACCGTACGAACTGAAGAAGTTTTTTTCTTAGCTTTCTTTACCATATTCCCTCCTGGCGCTGAATCGCGCGGATAATCATTCAATTGCAACATTTCTTTATTTTCTGCAATGGGTAGAAAAATTATTTTTGAATGATGGAGAGAAGAGTCAAATCATCAGCTTGAGGCGCCCCGTTGCAGAAGAGATGCACTTCTTCCATGAGTTGATCAACGACTTTTTGAGAGGATGCAATTTTACTGCGCTCCAGATATTCCTCCAGCCGTGCCTTGCCGAAGAGCTGCCGATCGCTATCGTGCGCTTCGATGACGCCATCGGTATAGAGAAAGAGCAGGTCATTTTCCTGCAACGCCCTAAGCTGGATTTCGGGCTCTACCTCTTCTATGCCAAGGGCCATTCCCGAGGTAGATAATGGTTCGAGGCTGCCCCCAGCTGTTCGCAGATAAGCGGGGGGATGGCCCTGGCTACAATACTGCACGCTCTTTGTCTTGGGATCATAGAGGGCGATCCAGGCTGTGATGAAAAAGCTCGACTCGGCTGTATCGCACATCAGGAGTGTATTGGCTGTTTTCACAATCGAGGCCAGATCGCCGTTTGTCGCGGCGGCCGTGCGTAGCATGCTACGAAAACTTAGCGAATAGAGGCAGGCGGAGATCCCTTTATCGGCTGCGTCGGCAATCGCAATGAGAAGCCGTGAATCGTCCAGCGGAAATAGGTCATAGAAATCCCCACTCACCTCCCGAGCGGGCAGATAGCCGGGGGCAATATCTAGAGTAGGGTACTTTGGGAAGTGGATCGGGAACATGCTCGCTTGAATCTCATGGCCAATTTTCAGCTCCTGAGCCAGTCTTTCTCGAGCGATTCTCTCTTTTTCCGCTTCTTGTTGATGTGCGATCAGGGCATCGAGCATCTGATTGAGCTGCTCTCCGATGGCATTGATCTCAAAGCCCATGGGATCGGGCTTGAAGCGCACATGGGTGGCTCCCTCCGCAATCCTTTGCATGGAAGCTCCCAGAGACCTCAGGGGCTTGGACATCCGATGGGTAAACCAGAG
>JAJFMM010000022.1 GCA_021772165.1 Chlamydiota bacterium
CATGACTTCGTAAGCAAAAATACTTACCAATATCATGAAAGGGAAACTTCGATTCCCTCTCATGACTCTTCTGAGTAAAATTAAAAGCGAATTATTACCAGCCATTTAGGTCAGGTCTTCCTTTTCAGTTCTTAAAAAGCAAAGTAAGAAAAAAACTTCTTAACCTTCAAAATCTTCCCTACATCTTCTCATAACTAAGTAAGAGATAAAGGCTCAAGACAATCTTTACTGGCACTAACTAGACCAGCTGAACTTTGAAAATTCAAATACTCAGATTCTGGCGCACATACGAAGCGCATTGGTGTGATGTACCTGTTGGAAATTAATGAACTTCCAGGGCTTGCTCTCATAAATACCCGAATCCATAGAAAGAAATTTGAAAGTAACGAAGATGGAAAAAAGTAGACCATGAATACTACGGAAAAGAAGTCAGCAGGTATCTCCTCTTTACGGCCTTGAATAACCTCTTATTGGATCTGACTGAGAATCCCCTGATATTAAACAGGCGCATCTACAATTAACGTCACGGGCCCATCGTTGACTAGATGGACTTGCATCATGGCACCAAACTCCCCTGTTTCGACAGGTAGGTCTGATTTGCGCACTTCGTTGATGAAGGACTCGTAGAGACTGCGTGCGGGGTCTGGACGGGCTGCGTGGATAAACGAAGGCCTTCTGCCTGCGTTGCATTCACCATAGAGTGTAAATTGAGACACGATGAGGATCTCACCTTTGATATCGAGGAGAGAGAGATTCATCTTCTCCTGCTCGTCCATAAAGATGCGTAGGTTGATGAGTTTGTTGGCCAGCCAGGGAATCTGGGAGGGTGTGTCGTTTTCGTGCGCTCCAAAGAGCACCAGCGCACCTTGTTTGATTGCGCCGATGGTTTTTCCTGCTACATCCACGCGGGCTTCAGACACACGCTGGATCAGGAGTCTCATTTCAATCTCTCTTCGAGGTGATGGAGTTCTCTAGCGAGCTCTTTGGGGAAGTGGGTGCCAAAGCGCTGGAAGTACTCTTTGAGGTCTTGTAGCTCTTTTTTCCAGTTGTCTTTGTCGATGGAAAAAAGAGAGTCGTAGTCCGTTTGCAGTCCTGAGAGGTCTAGCGCCTCTTGGGGAGGGATCTGACCGATCGGAGTGGTGGTGGCAGGAGCTTTGTCTGAGGCGCGCTCAAAGATCCATTTCAGCACACGTGCGTTTTCTCCAAAGCCGGGCCAGATGTACTTGCCTTCGGCATCTTTGCGGTACCAGTTCACGGAATAGATGCGGGGTAGTTTACTGGCTGAGGTGTGTTTGCCTATGTCGATCCAGTGCGCGAAGTAATCGCCCATGTTGTAGCCGCAAAAAGGCAGCATCGCAAAGGGGTCGTGCCGGAGCTTGCCTATTTCGCCTTTGGCTGCGGCTGTGGTCTCAGAGGAGAGGCTAGCACCTAGAAAGACGCCGTGGTTCCAGGAGAGCGCTTCTGTGACGAGAGGCATGACGTTATGGCGGCGGCCTCCGAAGAGGATCGCGGAAATCGGGACTCCCTCTGGATCTTCTGCTGCGGGATCATAGATGGGGCACTGGGTCATGGGGACAGTAAAGCGAGAGTTGGGGTGTGCTGCGGGCGATTTGCCATCCCAGGGTGTGCCTAGCCAAGAAGTGAGTGCCTCCGGAGGCTCGCTGCCGATACCTTCCCACCAGACGTCTCCGTCGGAGAGTGCTGTGTTGGTGAAGATGCTGTTCTTTTCGATGGTGCGCATCGCCATGGGATTGGTCTTCATGGAGGTGCCGGGTGCGACACCGAAAAAACCAGCTTCTGGGTTAATCGCATAGAGTCTGCCATCTTTGCCGATGTGCATCCAAGCGATGTCATCACCCACACATTCTGCTTTCCAGCCGGGTAGCGACGGCATGATCATCGCGAGATTCGTTTTACCACAGGCACTGGGAAAGGCTGCTGCGATGTATTTCTTCACACCTTCTGGATTGGTAAGGCCCAAGATAAGCATATGCTCGGCTAGCCAGCCTTGCTCTCTAGCCATCGCTGATGCGATGCGGAGGGCGAAGCACTTTTTACCTAAGAGGGCATTGCCTCCGTAGCCACTGCCAAAGGAGAAGATGCTCTTCTCTTCAGGAAAATGAGCAATCACACGCTGTTTGGGATTACAGGGCCATGGCTCGTCTTGTTGTCCCTCTTTGAGGGGAACTCCGACAGAATGGAGGCCTGGTATGAATGGATCGTTTTTGAGCTGATCGAGAGCTTGTCTGCCCATGCGGGTCATCTTATGCATATTGATGACGACGTAGGGCGAGTCTGTGATCTCTATGCCCACACGAGATAAAGGTGAACCGAGGGGGCCCATGCAGTAGGGTATGACGTAGAGCGTGCGCCCTTGCATGCATCCTGCGAAAAGGCTCTTGAGATGCTGCTTCATCTCGCTAGGCTCTTTCCAGTTATTGGTCGGGCCTGCGTCCTCTTTTTTCTCCGAGCAGATGAAGGTGCTTTCTTCAACTCGAGCAACGTCGTCTGGATGAGAGTGGCACCAGTAGCTGCCTGGTCGCTTAGCAAGCGGTACGAGGATGCCTGCTTCAACCATCTGAGCCGCAATCTGGTCTACTTCTTCATTGCTACCCACGCAGAGATGAACTCGTGCGGGTTGGCATTGTAGGATCGTCTCTTCAATCCATTTAGAGAGGGCCGCATGGGTAGTCCATTCGGAAAGAGGTACATTGAACTGCATGGAAATCATTATGTCTTTCAAGAGGTTTTATGGAAACCTCGTTGCAGACTGTTCACTGAATAGTGAACAGCGCGAAATAATGAACAGACGAGAAGCGAGATCCCCTTGTAATCTAAGGCAAAAATTCAAACAATAGCCGCCCAAAATACATCGCCACCAAGGAGTTCAACATGTCTGTGAATCTCTCAGCATCTCTAAAACCGACTCACTTACCACAAGAAAATAAGTTTTCTAAGTTCCCTGCAGAAAATCAGTCCCTTGAGAAGCGGACAAACAATATAGCTGTTGAGATCCTGGAAGTCCTTTTTTTTGCTCTCCTTATCATCGGCTTTATTGTTCTGATTGGAAAAGTGGATACGCCATTTCCTCAGAATTATCCAATGCCAACATCATCCCTTTGGGAGAGTACATGGAAAGGATTTTTGGAAGGATGCGTGCAGGGAGCAATAGAACACTGTTCTCAGAATTGAGATTTATTGGAACCGCCTAAACAAGCGAGTAAATGGAAGTGATTTCATGATTCAACTCATCAATCAGCTCTTCGATGCTCTCAGGCAAACACAATTCTTTTGCGATGATACCTAGTCCATTGAAGTGCGATTTCCAAAGGTTTTGTAGGGATTGCATTCCCGCTGGATTAAACTGGATTTGTGCAAGAGTCGTTCCTCTATTTTCAAAAGTGTTCGTCACTGCTTGCATGAGTTCCTGGGATTGACTTAGATTCTTACTTCTTACAAGCAGCAGCAAATCATGATAGTCTTTCATTCTGCTGTTGTTTGCTCCTTTGGAAAGCACAGTCTCTAACTTTTCTGCAAAAATCGTTTCCAGTGGATAGACGAGCAATGAAACTGCATTTTCAAAAAAGGGCTTCCCTCTATATTGAGACAGATAGATGTCTCGTTGCTGCGGCTCTACGATATCCCCGATTCCTAGATCAATATGAATCTTATCTCTCATCTTCCCAAACGCAGCATCGAGCGTAATGCGATACCCAGGATAGTTCATATGTGGCTGAGTGAGTGCTGCGATATTTGCAAAAGAAAAAACAATTCCATCTTCTGAAGGAATCGCTGCAATCTCTTTGCAAATCTCTTGAAGATTTTTCTCTTCTGTCTTTACACGGGTCAAAAGAAAGTCCAGATCGACCGTCTCTCTTCCTATTCTAAGCATATAAGCAAGAAGAAAACCTCCTTTGAAAATCAGCTTATCGGCATGCGAAGATTGAGCAATACGAGCAAGAAATCGCTCCAATAGAAATTGCTTCCAACAAGCGTTGAAGGGTATCTCTTTTTCTTTGGCAAGGGCCTGAAGTCTGGCCTTCAATGCTTGTTCATTGATCATGTGCTTACACTCAGAAGGTAAGGGGTGATATCAAATCGCAGCTTTTTAGCATAAGCTTCCAGTTTAACAACATCCAGTCGTTTTTTTCCTCTTTTTGCAAGAGCCGCCTTCAGCGCCTTGATAGCCGTTTCACGACTCAGAAGGCGAAATGCATCCACAATCGTCCTTTCTTGATCAAAAATGGGGATGCTCATGCCTTCAAGCTCTATCTCGGTTTTGCCTAGTTCCATATTCCTAAAGCGGATGATTTTGATATCTCGCGTCTTTTTTGCTGAAGTTCCATGACGGATCGCAATCCAATGCTGGCGAGGTATCTCTTCTGTAAGGTCATAGGCAGCTAGAGCAGATAGAAGACAGACGATGCCATCAGGCATAGAATAAACAGCTTCGGCGAGATCAGTCCAACGGAACGCCTCGAGATTTTGATAATCCGTTCCTTGATAAACTCCCCTGCTGACTCTCTTCAGCTTCCCCGTTTTAACATAGTGACTTAGGGTAGCCG
>JAJFMM010000211.1 GCA_021772165.1 Chlamydiota bacterium
AAACTCGCCTGCTCAAAGATTGGGCTGACGAAATTCACAGGGAGTCTTTGCTTCTGATGGAGTTGTCCCAGAGCTCCGGCTACTCGGTCCAAGAACTTGCAAAAACTCTCCCTCAAGCGCTGATCGTCGTGCCTGAAGCGGACAAGGAGAGCCAAGTATGTAGGTCAGAAGATCTGCTGACTTGCTTTCCTCAGCTTCATGGTTTCATTGCAGGGACGATCGCCCCCTATATCGAATCACTGTTGGGAGAGCCCTACGTTCTTTTCAAAGACAAACTCAATTTCAAATGGCCTGGCGGAGGAGGATTCCCTGCCCACCAAGATTTCCCAGCTTTCGATTTTTTAGGACCGCGAATCCATGTAACCGCGATGGTTGCCATCGACCCTGCAACCATCGAAAATGGCTGCCTGCAAGTGGCCGACGACTGGTGCAGTACGTTTGCAGACGATCCAGCCATCGATTCGGAACTTCTCGCCGAAGGAAGAGCTGTTCTACCCTATATCATAGAGGGGAAGAACCACGGCTCTATCCAACCGGCATTATCCCAGAAAATCAAGTGGACGCCCCTTGAGGCTTTGCCTGGAGACGTCATCCTCATCTCCTCATTTGTGCCCCACTACTCTGAACCGAATAGGAGCCAACTTCCCCGTAGAGCGATGCTCTTCACCCTGAATCGTTTTTTCGAAGGAGATCACAGAGGTGCGTACTATTACGTAAAACGTCATGATTTCGATAATCCAGCCTTCCACTTTGCAACCCCAACGCATGCGAGGAGCAAAGATTAGGCAAGAGGATATCGCCGCTGCATTTGGAATAGAAAGCAGGACAGGATAAGCAAGATCGCCTACGGCGGCAGGATTCGCAGGATCATCTTTTATATCCTGCGAATCCTGCCGCTTGCGATCCTGTTTATCCTGTCCTCTCTTTTATTAGAAAATATCCTTGAGCGTAACGTAAAAATTTAGTTCACTAAGGAACGGACTTTTTGGAGCGTTATGAAAGAAAAACACCCGTTTGCCCCGTATGTCGTTTTCTCTTCTGTGATCGCCGCTCTCGGCGCTTTTCTTTTTGGCTATCACACAGCAATCATCTCAGGAGCCATTCTCTTTATCACTGAAGAGTTTGGGCTGACCTTTTTTCAGCAGGAATTCTTAATCAGCAGCACGCTGATCGGCTGCGTGATCGGCGCCCTATCCGGCGGCATTTCCGACTATTTTGGGCGTAAACGTACACTCATTTATGATGCTTTCATCTACCTCATTGCCACCTTTCTCCTCTTCGATGCTCAGAGCTACGGCATGCTGATCACAGGAAGAATCGTTGTGGGATTTGCCATCGGTATTGCTTCTGTCACAGTGCCCCTCTACATTGCTGAAATTGCACCCGCTGAGAGCCGAGGCAGACTTGTATCGCTCAACCAGCTACTCATCACTATCGGGATTTTAGTCTCTTTTTGGGTCGCCTACATCTATGCCGCGCAAGAAAATTGGAGAACGATGTTCTCTTTTGCGATGATCCCTGCTCTCGTGCAGCTTTTTTGCCTGCTGTTCATTTCGGAAACACCGGCCTGGTTGCTTAGCAAAGGAAAGTCCAAACAGGCAGAAAAAGCGCTTCATCGCTTGAAGATGGCCTCGCCCAAGGCGCATCTAACGCCTCAAGAGAAGAAGCAGAACCAGCCGATGAGAAAGAAGTTCAAAGCGCTCTTGAGTCCTGAAGTACGCGCACCTGTTCTGATCGGTATAGGCATCAGCATTTTTCAGCAGATCACAGGGATCAACACCGTCATCTACTATGCACCGCGAGTCTTTCAATACGCGGGGTTTCAATCGGAAGAATCCGCGATTCTTGCCACAGTTTGGGTGGGCGTGGTCAATGTGGTTATGACGATTGTGGGTCTATGGCTCGTCGATCGCATCGGTAGAAGACCTCTTGTTCTGATAGGGGTGGCTGGAATGACAGTTTGCCTGGCTGTTTTAGCTTCCTCCTTCATGTTTGAAGCGAAGGTGGGCGTTCTTTCTGTGGTTGCGATCTTAGCCTACATCGGCTTCTTTGCACCCGGCCTTGGCATTGTCACCTGGCTGATCATTTCTGAGATCTACCCCCTCGGCATTCGAGGAAGAGCGATGTCCGTTGCGACCTTCTTCAACTGGGGCGCGAACTACGTGGTATCGCTTACCTTCCTGACGCTGATCCAGCTTCTGACTATCGGAGGCACCTACTGGCTCTTCACACTCATCTGTATCGGCTGTTTCATCTTCATCTGGAAGAAAGTTCCGGAAACGAAGGGAAAAACCTTCGAGCAAATCCAAGCCTTTTGGCAAAAATAAAAAGGAAATACTATGTCGTTCTCTGAAATTGAGACCCTACTAGGGCAAGAGGCTGAATCGCTCCTCAAGCACGTTAGCAAAACCGTCTCCAAAGATAAGCTCCATGTTCCCGGCTCCGATTGGGTCGATCGAATCTTCTCTCCAAGCAGCCGCAACATCCGCACCATGTGTAATCTGCAGAGACTCTTTGGGCATGGACGACTGGCTAACACCGGCTACCTCTCGATCCTACCCGTCGATCAGGGCATCGAGCATTCAGCCGGCGCATCCTTCGCACCCAATCCGGAGTACTTCGATCCGGAAAACATCATCCGCCTAGCGATCGAAGGTGGCTGTAACGGTGTTGCAACGACGCTTGGCACACTTGGGATTGTTGCGAGAAAGTACGCCCACAAGATACCGCTGATCCTCAAGTTCAACCACAATGAGCTCTTGACCTACCCGAACATCTTCGACCAGACGCCCTTTGCCTCCGTCCAGCAAGCCTACGAGATGGGCTGCGTGGCACTCGGTGCGACGATCTATTTCGGCTCACCGGAATGCAGACGCCAGATCCAAGAAGTCTCAGAAGCCTTTGAGCACGCGCATCAGCTCGGCATGGGCACAATCCTCTGGTGCTACCTACGCAATAACGCTTTCAAAACCGATGATAAAGATTACCACGAAGCAGCCGACCTGACAGGACAAGCCAACCACCTCGGCGCCACGATCGAAGCGGACATCGTCAAACAGAAACTGCCCACACTCAACGGCGGCTATACCGCGCTGAAGTTCGGCAAGTACTCCGACAAAATGTACAGCGAGCTCAGCACAGATCATCCGATCGACCTGACGCGTTACCAAGTCATCAATGGCTACATGGGACGCATCGGCCTGATCAATTCTGGCGGACCGTCCGGCAAAAATGATCTCGGAGATGCTGTGCGTACAGCAGTGATCAATAAACGCGCCGGAGGCGTAGGCCTCATATCGGGAAGGAAATCGTTCCAAAAGCCGATGAAAGAGGGCGTAAAACTACTCAACACCATCCAGGATGTGTATCTCTCTAAGGAGATCACACTGGCTTAAATGAGGTTTTTTCATGGTCCCAGTCTATTGGATAGTACTCTATACATTGATACCCGCAGCACTTGCCGTCGTCGGAGGTCTGGGAGCATCGCTCTACATTCCGAAGAAGAAATTCGTCGCAGGACTGCAGCACTTTGTAGCAGGGATCGTCCTAGCCGCTGTGGCCATCGAACTCTTACCGGAAATCCTGGGTAAAGGATCTGTCTGGTCCATTGGATTGGGATTTGCCGTCGGCGTGATCTTCATGCTGCTCCTGCATGAAGGCGTGCACTACCTCGCTCACTCAGACCAGGGCAAAAAAGGGCTGCCGCTTGGCATGATCGCCGGAGTGGGCATCGATTTCCTGATGGACGGTATCCTAATTGGCGTTTCCTTCTTGGTAGGGATGCAGAGCGGGATACTCATCGCCGTTTCTTTAAGCTTATGCGCTTTTTTTCTTAATCTGAGCGTTGGCACCACCATGATCAAAAAAGAGATTACTAAGAGAAAGCAACTGATCACCATCTTGATTGTCGCAGCGATGCTGCCTCTCGGAGCCTTAATTGGCGGTGGAATCCTCTCTCATCTACCCTCTTCGATTATGCAAGAGGTGCTCTCCTTTGGAGTCGCAGCCCTACTCTTCCTCGCGGTGGAAGAGCTGCTCGTAGAAGTGCATAAGGAGCACGATACCCTCTGGGTGTCGGCCTCCTTCTTCCTAGGCTTTCTAGTGATCCTACTCTTTAAAATATAAACTATAGAGACGAGCTAAGAGCGCATTTGTCTTTATTTGTCTGGTAAATCAGTGTTCCCAGGGGAAGGGCTTGTTGGGTGGTGGGACGTCATGTTCCGGTTGCATGAACGTGTTCACGAGGCCTCCTGCATAACCACCGCCTGGTAGGTGCTTAGCTGCCAGGAGTGCTGCTATACTGGCAGCTCCGGCAGCGACAGCTAGCTTAGGCTTCTGGATCGTGCCTGTCATCGGAATCTTTAGTACATAATCTGTGGGGACTCGTTTGATGCGCAGTGTGTCTCTCAGTGTTTCTGCTGTGAATCCTAAGACCATATCGAGTTTATCGTTGACCAGGTCGATATTGCCCCATGTGCAAAAACGGATTGCTTGGGCTGCAAGAGCGTCCATTCTATTGGTCTGCATAACGCCATTTTGTAGCTTGAAAAAGAGGGGAGTAAACCAGACTTCCATCTCTTTTGTGCGGGAGAAGAAATTATTTTTCAGCAGGCTGACCATAGAGGCTAGCGCACTCCCATTTTTACAGAGGATTTTGCCCACGTCGAGGGTGCCGCGTCCGATCTGAACACTATTCCAATGAAAAGGGCGAGCCAGAAAGAGGCGGAAGTTGGTCGGCTCAATGCGGAGCTGTATCGGATTTTTCGCTTCAACCCCTGTTAAAAACATCGGGTTCATGCCGGATAGTAACTGTTTGGATAGAGCGGGTGTCAATTGAAGCGTGGCTCTGAATGCTTGGCGAAGTGTGAGGACTTTATGGTTGAGGTTGCCATCGATCTGGGCATCTCCGTTAGGCGAGTGGAAGGTAAGATCGCATGTGCCGCTCTGATTCTGATACGTTACAGAGCCCTCTAAGGTAAAGGTATCTCCCACAATCTCAAGTAGGTCTGCTTCTGAAAAATAGTTGCGAAAGGCGAGGTAGCGAGCCAGTGCGAGTGTAGGGAAATCGACGATTTGTCCGCGGATCGAAAAGTCCGGTGCAGCCTCGAAGAAGTGACTGACTTGGCCTGTGATGGAGAGCGAACCATTTTTTTTATCCTGCATCGTTCTTGCTGCGAGGGTGAAGTCCGCGGAGCCTTCATGGAGGCGGAAGGAAGCATGGAGTTTTTCTAGTGAGCTCGGAGGGGTGTCCTTTGCCTGAAAGTGGAAGTCGCCACCTTGTAGGCTAAAGTCTCCTGTGAGATTCACTAATTTTTCCGGTGTCAGTAGATCGTCGAGTTTCCAGAGCGGGACATTCGCTTGGAGGCTCTCAACGGAGCCTTGGAATTCTTCATTCTTGAGCGTGAGCTTGCTAATCTTTTGCGGCCCAAACCAGGAGAGATGGAGATACTGGATGTCTGCATCGGTCTTCGTTTTGTTCTCAATCCAATGTATGAGAAAGCGTTTCCCCAGTGTGGTCGAGAGAATCTGTGGGAAAAAAACAACGAATAGAATCACACAGAGTGCGATGAGAGTTGCCAACCATTTTCTGTGTTTCGTCCAAAGTGCCACGAAGAATCCATCCGGTTTTTTTTAATCCATAACTGATAGCGGAGTATTCCAGCAATCGATTTGCTATCTTCGTCTCTATTTGTATGCATGTTATCAAAATGATAACTTTGCTGTGTGGTAAAAGAGATCTTCGGAATTCAATCCCCGTTTTTCTTTTCCCACAGCTGATAGTGGAGTATTCCTGCAATCGTTTTGGCATCTTCGATCTTTCCCTCTTCAATCATTTTGATCGCATCGGGCAGATAGGTCGGTAGGACGTCGATTCCCTCATCATCGTCAGGTGCCAGTGTGGAGGGCAGTAGATCCTTTGCCACAAAGAGATGGAGTCTCTCATTACAAAAGCCGGGAGCACTATAGAAGGATGAGAGCTTTGTGAGGCGGCCTGCTTTATATCCAACCTCCTCTTGCAGCTCTCTTTGTGCACAAAAGAGGGGAGCTTCATCCTGCTCTAATTTGCCGGCAGGTAGCTCAAGGATGATCTCTCCGACGGCGCGTCGCCACTGTTTGATCAGCAGCAGGCGTCCTTTGGGATCGATCGGCACGATCACGACGGCTCCTGGATGGTCGACCAGCTCAAAGACTTTGGTCTTGTCTTCCATCTTGTAGGTGTCGAGCCGCAGCTTGAGGATTTTTCCCTTATAAACCCAATGGCTCTCTAGTACTTTTTCACTTTTCCGCTTGTTTTCAGCATTTTCACTCATTCTACCGTAACCGATTTAGCCAGATTACGAGGCTGATCGATGTCACAGCCTCTCTCTTTCGCAATATAGTAGGCGAAGAGTTGGCCTGCAATGGTTGATGCAAAAGGAGCGAGCGGATCGATGGCGGGCGGTAGCCAGAAGACGTCATCTGCAATGGCGGCGATGCTCTCCATTCCCTCGGGGGCAAAGGCTAGGATCGGGGCGCCTCTCGCTTTGACTTCCATCAGGTTGCTGGCGATCTTTTCATGTGTCTGGATGTTTGAGCAGAAGGCCACGACGGGAAAGCGCTCGTTGATGAGCGCAATCGGGCCGTGCTTCAACTCGCCGGCAGGGCAGCCGTTAGCATTGACATACGAGATCTCTTTGAGCTTCAGAGCGGCTTCCATGGCGGTCGGAAGCATGTAGCGTCTGCCCATGAAAAAAAAGTCGTCGTACTCCGCATACTTTTTCGCGATGGTTTGTAAAAGCGAGGCTTGTTCGATCACTTGCTGGATTTGCGCAGGGACTTTTTTTAGCTCGGAGGAGTAGTAGCGCATTTGGCTCTCGCTCATCCCTTTGAGTCTGGCCAGATAGAGTGCAAAGAGTGTGATGACGGTGATCTGCGAGGTGAAGGCTTTTGTCGAACAGACGCTGATTTCAGGGCCTGCATTGAGATAGAGTGTGCTGTCCGCTTCTCTGCTCAGCGCTGAGTTTTTGACGTTGCAAAGACCTAGAATGCTAGAGCCGCGTCTCTTTGCCTCGCGCATGGCGGCAATCGTGTCCGCTGTCTCCCCCGATTGGCTGATCGCTACGACCAGCGTGTCGTTCGTGAGGATCGGATTGCGGTAGCGCGCCTCAGAGGCGATCTCCATCGTCGATGGCAGGCGGACGAGATCTTCAAAGAGCAGTGTGCCCAGCCAGCCGGCATGCGCCGAGGTGCCGCAGCCAAGTATCCAGATATTGCGGAGTCTGTGCAGCTTTTCTTCAGGGATTTGCAGGTCGAGAAGAATCGAGGCATTCTCATCGTCGAGGCGGCCTAAAAGAGCCTTTTGCACCGTCGCGGGCTGCTCGTAGATCTCTTTGAGCATGTAGTGCTCAAAGCCCTCTTTTGAAAGAACTTTGAATTCGCTATCTATCCTCTCGCTTTTTTTAGTCAAAATGCGTCGGTCAAGATGAAAAAAGTCGGTCTGGTTTCGTTTGATCTGTGCAATTTCGTTGTTGCGCAAGAAAATGACGTTGGGTGTGCTGGAGAGAAAGGCATTGGGGTCTGAAGAGACGATCGTTTCTGTATTTTGATCGTCAAAGCCGATACAGAGCGGACACTCGCGAGCTGTGGCAATGATCTCATCGGGATGGTCTTTGTGAATAAGGGCAAGGGCAAAAGAGCCTCTGAGCTGCGGCAATGCCTGCTGGACTGCTGCGAGCAGATTGCCTTTGTAACATTTTGCGATGAGCTGGGCGATGACTTCGGTATCTGTTTCCGATGTGAACTGCACGCCCTCTTTTTTCAACAGGTCTCGTAAAATGTCATAGTTTTCGATGATGCCGTTATGCACCAGCGCAATCGATGTGTCCATATCGAAGTGGGGATGCGCATTGCTGTTGGTGGGCTTGCCATGCGTGGCCCAGCGAGTGTGGCCGATGGCCAGATCTAGTCGCATAGGTGCAAGGGAGAGTTTTTTCTCAAGACCGACAATTTTGCCGACCTCTTTGCAGGAATGAATTTTCCCTCCTGAGAGGCCTGCGATGCCTGATGAGTCATAGCCGCGATATTCGAGCTGTTTTAAGCCCGAAAGACAGATGGGTAGAGGGTCTTTTTTTCCTAGATAGCCGAAGATGCCGCACATAGTTGTTCACATAGTTTTAGATTATTACAATAACTTGTGTGACAACCTAACGCGAACGGGAATATTTTTGAACCATTATTCGGCGCGCGCCAAAAGTGCGAGAAAAAGAGGGATTTCGCTGCGTGCGCGATCCTCCATTTTCGCTTTTGCGCCTTCGCTCTTTTTGTTCGAGCACCACTCTTCTAAAGAGGTGAGTGAAAAGCGCGCTTTGCTAAGAAAACCGATCGTATCGGTCAGCGAGTGGTGAAAGGAAAAGGTCTGAGCAGATTGCTCTTTTTTTCCTGGATTCATCTGGATGGGGATTTTCATCGAAGACATGTAGCGCTGGATTCTGCGGTATTGCTGTTTGCTCGCTTCATCGATGCCCCAACTGCTCTGTCTTGGAATACGAAAGCAGGGATGGTTGAGCACCAGTAGTAGATGAGCTCCTTTTCGCAAGTGCTTGCGCGCATTCGCAATGGCGGCCTCTTGATGCTCCATGTTTTGCAAGGAGAGCAGAAAGATCGCGCAGTCAAAGTCCGTTTTTTCGATCGGAAAGGGCTTTGTCGCATCTGCATGGTGGAAATTAAAGGAAGGGCTCTTGGTCTGCTTTTTCGCCTCTTCGATCAGAGAAGGAGAGGCGTCGATGCCAGAATAGGTGGTAGCTGGAGGCAGGCAGCGAGCGAAGACACCCTGGCCGCAGCCGATATCCAGCACGGAAGGGGGCTTCTCCTTTTTTATGCGAAGGAGCTTGAGCGCATTCGGCAGAATGAGTGTGCGATGATAATAGTGGCCTTTTTCTCCTACAGAGGCAGAGTACCAGCCTTCAACCTCTTCCCAGGAAGTATCCTTTTTCTTCATGGGTAATAGTTTACATGACTCGAGAAGAAACCTCAAGAGATCCGGAGTCCCTTAAAGATTTTCTTGAAGAGTGCATAGGAGATCGTTTACAACATTCGCATGCATAGTACAGATGTCAGTTTAAACAAGTCCGTTGGCGAATTTACCGCCCATGTGGAGACGGTGATCCCTATTGGAGCCTCCGTAGAAGAAGCACTCCTTTCTTTGCGAAAAAGAAAGATCGAGCAGAAAATCATCTATTTTTATGTGGTCGATCCTTCAGGAGAGTTGAAAGGCGTGGTGTCGACGCGTCAGCTGCTTTTGTCCGATCCTAAGAGCAATATCTCTACCATTATGCTGGAAAAGATTGTGAAGCTCAAATCCACTCAGACAGTGAGAGATGCTCTAGTGGCTTTTGAGAAGCATGCTCTGCTCGCCCTGCCGGTCGTAGATCATGACGGTAAGTTACTAGGTGCTCTTGATGTGCAAGAGGTCACAAAAGAGCAGGTCGATCTAGCCGATATGAATAATCGTAATGCGGTATTTCAGATGGTCGGTCTGACGCTTGAAGAGGGACAAAAGGTCCCTTTGCAAAGATCCTTTCGTCTTCGGATGCCTTGGCTCCTGTGTAATGTCTTTTCAGGTCTTGTCTGTGCGCTGATCTCCAGACTGTATGAAGTGGTATTAGCCAAGGTGCTCTTGCTCGCCTTCTTTATCCCTCTGGTGTTGACGCTGAGCGAATCGACCTGTATGCAGTCAATGGCGCAGAGTATGCACTTCTTGCGTCGTCCCAGGTTTAGTTGGAAGATGGCTTGGAGTAAAGGTATTAGAGAGTGGCAGTTGACCATACTTCTGGCTATTAGCTCGGGTGTTCTCGTCGGAGCTCTTTCTCTCCTCTGGAATGAGGGTCTTGGGCCCTCTCTGATCATTGGTTCGGGTATCACGTGTTCGATCATTCTCTGCTCGATTTTTGGCATTCTTCTGCCGATTGTCTTCCATCGCATTAACCTCGATCCTATGGTTGCATCGGGTCCGGTGGTATTGATGATCGCGGATATGCTGACAACAGCTCTCTATCTATCTTTTGCTACCTGGTGGCTTCTTTGAATCCCCTTGATTGGCTTGTGATCGGAGCCGGTCCGGCCGGCATAGCCGTGGTGGGTAAACTGCTCGATCAAGGCATCGATCCTCAAAGCATTGGCTGGGTCGATCCCGCATTCAAGGTGGGGGATCTCGGAACTAAGTGGCTCAATGTGCCGAGCAATACGAAGGTGGCTCTTTTCCACAAATTTTTGTTGGACTGCAAAGCTTTTGGCTACAAGCAATCTGACAACCATTTTGCACTCGATCAGCTTGAGCCGGAAGAAAACTGCTTTCTTAAAGAGATCGCCGCTCCTCTGCAAGCTGTGACCGATCGCCTGAAAGAGCAGGTTGTAGCTTTGGCAGGTCTTGTGCTCGCGCTGAATTGTGAAGAGGGGATTTGGCAGGTAAAAACAGAAGAAAAAACGCTTTATGCCAAACGCGTGGTGCTCGCCAACGGCTCAGAGCCGAGAGAGCTGCAGCATCCTGCTCAGAGTATCATTCCTCTCGAAGTAGCTCTCAATCCGGAAAAATTAAGTCAAAAGATCTCCAAAGATGATCGAGTGGCTGTTTTTGGCTCATCTCACTCAGCCATCTTGATTCTGGCCAATCTGTTGAAGACGGACGTGCAAAAGGTCTACAATTTCTACCGCTCGCCACATCTCTACGCGGTCTATTTCAAGGACTGGATCCTCTATGACGATTCGGGGCTAAAAGGATTTGCCGCCAAGTGGGCTCGTGCGAATCTCGATGCCAAACATCCTGAAAAGCTCGAGCGTGTCCTCACGGGCGATCCTGTTTTTGAAGAGCGTTTGGCGCTCTGTAATAAGGTGGTCTATGCCGTGGGCTTTGAGAAGAAAAAGGTGCCTGTGATCGAGACGTATCCCAACGCCTCATACAGCGATACAACGGGGATCATCGCTCCGGGTCTTTTTGGCTTTGGTATCGGGTATCCTCAGATGAAGCTCGATCGTTTGGGAAATAAGACCTATAGAGTAGGTCTCTGGAAATTCATGGACTATCTAAACTCAGTTCTGCCAATCTGGATGGACTATTAAGGATTTAGAATTGGAGTCAGATCCTGCAGTTCGGCAATCTTTCTTAATTCATCGAGAAAACCTTCCCGATTGACGACATTTGGATGCTCGAGTAACCATTTGATTCCTTCAGAGATGAGATCTGCTGTATTGTCAATTTGCTGATAGGCAGGAATTTTGAAGAATTCCCCGGCTGCTTGTTCAGGCGTAATTTCAGTATCTTCCACGATATCGATGAGCACTCCAGGAAGATTGCCCTGCAGCACACCTGTTACTAGCCGCCCAGTTTTACCCGGATTGCACACTCTAGAATCATCTTCGAAAGAATTAGCTAGTGCGTGAATCACGGAGATCTTTGCATTTTCCTTGTCTGCATCGTTGAGGCCATTGGCAAAAATCCAGAGGCGTCCGATCACTTCTTCTCCTGTAATCACTAGACCTTTAATGGCCCATGGATCTTGAGATCCAAGTAGAGCCGGCCAGTACTCATTTCCTTCTCCTTGCAGAGCAAAGAGGGCTCTTTCTTTGATTGGCGTATCTGCTTGACTCTGTATGTAGGCGATACATTCTTGGACTGCGGTATCGAGGGTTGCTTGTCCAATAGCTCCCTGGAATTCTTCAAGGCTGATCAGCGCAGCTTTTACTCTTCCATCTCGATCGTGAACGTCTGCCCCATTTTCGTGTTGCACTTGAAGCTCATTTTCTACGATTTCTCTTGCTAGATCGATTGCATTCTCTGGATCTTCACGAAGGACTCTTCGGTTGTTCTCTGTCAGGACGTTCGCATCCTCTAAAAGGGCGAATCCTAGAGAGAGTGTGTGGGCATGTTCATGAGCTTCAAGAAGCTCTTCTCGAAGATCCCATGTCAAAACGTTGGCGCCGAGTAAGACATTGAGTCCGTCAGCGAGAGTTGCGGCATTCTCCGGCTCTTTAAGAAGATCTTCAAAATGCTCTTGCATCAGGATTCCGTCCAAATTTAAGACATTGAGTCCATCAACGAGACTGTCGATATGTTCTGAGACTTGAAGAAGCTGATCGAAGTTATTTTGTGTTATAAGTTCAGCATTGTGTAATTCCCAGATTCCGGCAAAGAGCATCTCATGCTTTCCTGGATAAGAATGAAGAGCGTTCAAATTGTCTTGGGTTAGAATGCCGGCCTCTTTTAAGTGGCCAATTCCTTCAGAGACAACCTGAGCATTTTCTGCATGATCTAGAAGCTCGTCTAAGTTATCTTCTGTCAGGGGGATGCCGACCTCCTTTAAATGTTGGGTCGCCTCGAAGAGATAGTGAGCCTGTTCAGGTGGGTAAGGCAGAAGGGTCTCTCTGAGCTCTTTATCGCTAATGGTCGGCACCTCGTCCGCAGACTTGATTTGACTCCACATCCAATGCGCTGTTTTACAAGTAACGCAAACAGCAGTAACTGATAGGATGGAGAGAGCAAATCTGCTGATAGAATCGAGAGCTGAATAAGCAGAAGAAACAGCTGCTTCAAAAAAGGCATCTTGTACTGTGATTGCGTTAGTTATATTCATGATGATCTCCGATTCATCTGATGTAGACTCCACTGATTTGGTCTTAGCCAAGAGTGAGTAGGGACATTGGTTGCGATGATAAGCGTTCGGTTTTCTCTAATATGATCATGCAGTAGAGCTTGAGTCTCTTCTGTCAATATATCTCCGTCTGCTAGGTTCTTGAGTCCGAGAGCTAGAGGAAGCGCCTTTTCCGGCAGAGAAAGAAGAAAATCAAAACTACCTTGAGTGAGGAGCCCAGCGTTATTCAAGATCTTGAGGCCCGATAAGATCGGCTCGGCATGTTCAGATTGTTGAAGAGCATTGAAGCAATCTTCCATGTGAAGAGCATTGTTATTCAAATTCCTGAGTTCGCGAACAATCAGGAGGTTTTTGAAGAAATCTACTTCCGGAGGTTCGGTTTCGATCCATTTTGAACCAGCTAGACATAAAGTGGCTACAGCTCCCACTGCTGTGATGACCTCACAAGCAAAAGCGCTTAAACGATCTGAAGATGAGTTAGTAACAGAGTAATATAGAGATGCAGTTAAAGTAGCTCCAATTAAAGCATTAGATATGTTCATATTTTGGCCTTTTTTAGCGGATTATTATATCATTAAATTTTTAAGATTAAACAAAGAGCTCTGTTCTAGGGGCGATTAAAATATATTCTTTACTTTTAGATTGAGAGGTGTGGGTGAAAGTAAAGTTTTTACTTTGATTAACAGAAGAAGATCTGCAAGATTCAAGGAATGGGGTTATCCAGGCCTTCCTAAGAGCCTTGTTCAACCCAAGGTTGATGTGTTTAGATGCTCTTGAACGGGCACTAAAAAATCATCTTTCTCTCTGTTCTGGAATTCTATAACAAGATGCTCTGCTATTATGAGGGCATTTTCAGGGTACTGAATAAGGGTGTTGAAGTCATTCTGTATCAGGATGCCGGCGTTATGCAAGCTCCCAAAGCCATGAGCGAGGGGCAGTGCTTGTTCTGCGTGCTGAAGGAGATCAGTAAAGTTGTTTTGATTCAGGATAGCCGCCTTATTTAAGATGACGATTCCTACAGCGAGGTTTCTGACATGTTCCGGGTGTTGAAGATAGGCGTCGAAGTTATCCTGTGTCAGTATTTTGGCGTTATTTAAGTGCCCGAGTCCATGTGCGAGGTTCTGAATATTTTCCGGGTGTTGAAGAAGGGCGTGCAAGTTATCTTGAGTTAGGATGCCGGCTTCATTCAAGGTTATGATTCCTGTAGTGAGGGAAGGAACATTTTTTGCATGTTGAAGAAGAGCATCGAAGTTAGCCTGTATTAGGATGCCGATCTCATTTAAGTGACCAAGTCCGAGAACAAGAAACCGTGCATTTTTTGGGTGATGAAGAAGGGCATTGAGGTTCTCTTCCTTCAGGATGCCTGCCTTATTTAAAATCTTGAATCCTTCAGCGAGTGATGTGGCACGCTCCTTGTTGTCCGGGGAGTTGATTTTACTCCATGCCCGACCAGCTGCTTTACAAGCAGCATGGGCGGCCAATTCTTCTCCCGTTGCTGTTATGACAGCGCCGGCAAATTTGCTTAAATCTTTGGCGCGTGAATCAGGCGCACACACAGCATCTTCAGTAGTTGAAATATTTCTTTCTATTGGTTGGCTTGTAATGTTCATTTTAATCCCTTTTAAGGATGTTTATTATATCAGTGGGTTTTAAAGATTAAGCAAAGGGAGGAAAGTAACTAGTTTTTCTTTGAATGGCCAGAGAAGATCTTCAGGATTCGATCGACACCGATCGCCTGAATGGCTCTTTCCAGATAACAAAGACTAACAAGAGCAGTGTGATCCAGATATGGATTAAACAGAATCGTAGCCAGTATATATTGACCATGAAGTGTGTATACCAAAAGGCGGGAAAGAAGAAGAGAAAAGCGGGGATGAGGTTAAGGGCTTCTCTTTTGAACCAATTCTGCTTTTTTTTACTGCTTCCATTCCTTTTTTCTGGCGTTGTAGATGAAAAATGGAATCGCGCAAAAAATGATCAGGCCACCGACCAGAACGACCTCGTAGAGCAGCAAGCTGCCCGTCTCGATCTGACTTGGTGGAAAGAGACTGATCAGGACGGCGAAAGCAGCGCCGAAGATACCAAAGCAGGAGACGATCCACATGCCGGCCA
>JAJFMM010000212.1 GCA_021772165.1 Chlamydiota bacterium
GAACGAGTTTCAGAAGTCAGTGACGGAAAACTGCACGGGGAATTCACAAAGAACTGGCTACAAAGATATATGGAGCGAGAGCGTGGGCCTCCCTACTTAGAAGAAAACCCGGAAGGGGTTTATCGGTTGAGGCATGAAACGTAAGTCAACTCACGGCTCGTCTTGAGCATTACTAGTTCCCACTGTTAAGTTGTTTCCGGAGCCTGTCTGAGACTTCACGGTTTTTCTCTATTTCCTTGACTCTCGCTTCCAACTTGCGTTTCTCTTCGTTAAGTCGTCGATGCACAAACTGTTCGTAACTCTTGTTGGCCTTGGCTACGTAATCCTTCGCATAATCGAGAAGCTTCATTGCTGCGCCCTCTGGGCACTCTATTCTCAACTCCATTGTCGTAACTTGAAACTTGTTTGGCTCGTAACCTACCATGCAACTGTAGTCGCCAATGTTCTTGAAGCAATCTGCCCAAGGACTGTTGACTCCTGTGTTGAGGGTCAGGATTAGCTCTCCGTCCTGCCAGTCGACTTCGGAGATTTTGGGTGGACTGTCGACCAACGGATCATCGATTTCGTTCTCTGAGATTATTTTCTTCTTATGTTCAGAGAGTCTTTGCGCAGCTATGAAATCACTTCCCCGTATTCTTAGCTCTGTCTTCACATCATCGATTGTCGAAGGCCTATCGTCGGGGTTCTGCGACAACATTTTTTCGATGAGTTCATCCAGATATGCATAGTCTGAGTGTTTCGCACCAATTCCAACGTAGCCCGTGCCATGTGGGATTTGACCGGTAAACATCTCGTTGAGGATTAGTCCGAGGGCATAGATGTCAGCCCTCCTATCCACTTGTCTTCCTCTGGCTCGTTGCTCAGGAGACGCATATTGAAAGTTGGCGAGCCGGTCACCATCTTTCGTGTCGACCGCCGTGTGTAATAGAGGTTCGGCGTAGTGAGCAACTCCGAAATCAGTCAAGACGAGGTCAGTGCAACTCTCGTCCAAAAGAATGTTCTCTGGTTTCAAGTCTCGGTGCCAAACTCCATGCAAATGTGCTGCCTCTACGGCATCCAAAAGTTGGGCGAATAGCGGTAACACTTTCTCAGGTTCAATACCCGAATTCATCAGCCTTCTTAGAGTGAGTCGATACAGGGGCATCACATAGAAAGGGTGTTTACTCTCGCCATCTAGTATGAATCCGGAATCGACGACTCGAATGATGTTTCTGTGGACTTCGTGCTGACAGAAACCAAGCTCATTTCTGAATCGTTTCACCTTCTCCGTAGAAAGAGTGGAAGATGACAGATACTTGAGAGCAAATCTCTCCCCGTCGTCGATTTCGACTTCTACCACCGTGCCAGCGCCACCTGCCCCTAACTGTCCAACAGTACGATAGGTAGCGGTCATGGTTTCGAATGTCTGTGGTTGTTTCATGAGGACAGTCTGATGGTCAAGCGAATGGTCGCGTCCGACGGATGAGTGCTTTGACGTTATCCCAACTTCAGTGAACGAATCCAGTCTGAAAGACTTCGAAAATCTTTCAGACTCAGAATGCTCTTAGTGTCGTTCCAGAATTCAATGGCCGGTTTTGTAAAATATGAAGATGTGACCACGATTCCTGCATTGGCACGATGATGATTCACTTCCCCGAAAAGTTGTCGAACGACTTGAACTCCTACGGGATTGGTCTCCTTTTGTCGTTTGCACTCGACTAGATAGAGCCACTTTCCGAAACTTTCTTGCTTCACTACGTGCAAATCTACTCCACCGTCCCTGGTCGGCTGAGTCAACTCAACCTCGCAACCCTCTCGGACAAAAAGCTCAGCAATGAGTTCTTCGAAGTTTCGTGGGTGCAATTCTCTTACGAGCGATGGATTAGCCTGAATTTGTTTAAGTGCCTCATCATTCACAAATCTTACGACTTCAATAAGGCTATCGGGTATTTCACTGAGGGGCACCAGTTCGCTTCCAAGCGCTTGTTCAACGTGGTCGTAAGTCTCAAAAAGATTGGAAACTCCGACCATTCTGAATAGTCGCTCCGTGTACAGATTGATATTAATTAACCTAATTCCTCCACCTAGTTTCTTGAGTGATTCATGGCGCTCCACAAGAACACCGACTCCCACATAACTAATAAATCGACTTGCATCTAAGTCGAGGTAGATGTTGAGTACTTGCTCTTGGGCTAGCTTGTATAGTTCGGCCCTTAGAATATCGACTCCCTGGTCATCGATGTCGCCGTCGATTGTCAACAATGTTCCTTTTGGCAATTCGGTCCTATTGATACTCGTCATGACCTACTGTTCCCAACGTGTCGAGTCACCAGCCCATTCTGTGCAGCATTCGACGCGTATTGTTTTCAATCTCATCTCCAGTAAGTCGTAAAAGGATGAGCTGACAATTACTTTGGGGCAGCTTGCTGTGGGCATGGGTCGTATGTGGTTCCAAATGTAGTTGTGTTCGTTTAATGGCGACTTGCTGCGAAACAGTATATCGCTGTGAAGTACTACCGTTCTATTGTTGCCAGCGACGCCTCCATGCACCGAAAAAGAAGGAAGAATTAGAAAGGAAATAAGAGAGGAGGACTAATCCTCCTCGTTGATGTTGGCATCGCCTAGCTCTTCCACGATGTCGTTCTTAGACACGTTTTCCCAAACCTTTAGTCCGTCATCTCCGACGAAATCCGGATGACTCGGCTTCGTCTTATTTCGATTTGGAAATGCTTTGCGATACGTGTCGTCGCCGTTGCTCTTCAAACGTAGGTACTTCATGTTTTGTTCCACCTCCTTTATAGTTGTGATTTTTCATGCCCCGGTAGAGCCAGTTGTCCTTTTATGGTTTCAGCAGAGCGACCTCGACTCAGGAGAGGGGGAGCCTTAAAATAGGGCCTGGCGTGGGCTCAAAGAAAAATCACTACAAGGAGGTGTGAAACCGAAAAAGTACCGATGTGACTGCTTCAGAGACGGCTGCAATACTTCGAGCCTTTCCAAACTTTGATTCCGAAGCCGTACGCTCTTGGCTGTCTCGGTTTGGGTAACTGCAATGGAAAAAAGAACGACATTTTTGGCGATGCCTATGAGGGTGGAAACTCTTCTCCGCAAACCCTTCGTTTCTCGTGACCTCGCAGTTTCCTGGTCGACTTGTGGTAAGTATTCACGGAGTCAAGAATCGGCTTGCTTCATGTACAACGAACCTATATAGCTTCCAAATGAATTGGACTTGCCAAGGTCAAGGAGAAAGTCGACGGAATACGTGTTGCTAGAAACATATATATGCACAAAGCTCTCTACACATTCGAAAGTAATGTCCCCTGCCGAGTTCTGTGTAATGGTGTTGTAATTTCGATAGTAGTTCAGATGCTGAGAGGGTGCTTCCCCTATGACTAGGAGTTCAGGGTCCAAATCCTCAAGAAGTTCTTGGGGAACGCTCCCGCTAGCCCTTCCGTGATGCGGAGCGAACAAGATGTGCACGGGCGGCAAAGATAGCTCATCTTTGATTCTCTCCATGAACTCTGTTTCGAGGTCACCCATCCACAGTATATTGGCTCCGTCCTGCACACCGTATTTGATGACAGTTGAAATATTGTTCGGACTACCTCCACATTCAGCATCTCTCAGTGCTTGCTGGAAATCTGGGTTTTCCGTATCAGGCCAAAGGACGGAAACTCCTGCACTTCCACGGGCATCATCACTTACATTTAGCCACTTTCTACTTACTCCTTGATATAAGAAAAAGGCGTGTTCTGAATCTCTCTTTGCACAGTACTTGATGAAGTCTGAAGATTGAATAGATTTCGTTACCTGGTTCTTGACGCAATAGAAACTCAAGAATCCGAACTCGTCATCAAGATGCTCCAGGCCATATATGTGATCTTCGTCGGGGTGGGTTGAAATGAATCTAAGAATGTTCTTCCCAGCAGACTCAGCCCTGAGTTCGTTCAGGATTGCATCTCGTTCATCGTCGGGCATACAGCAATCGATAATCGTGAAGCTGTCGGAGTTGTGCTGAATGTAAAACATGTCCCCATTCCCAACGGAAAAAGACTTAACTATGCTCATCTTTTTGAGCCTTTATTCTATTCACGACATATCTTGTCTGCTTCCCGTAGGCGAAGAGGAACAGAAGGGTGAGCGAAATCAACATCAGATATGAAGGGTCAATTGCGCCTTCTACTTTCGACTGAACCGACTCATAGGCCTTCAAAGCAACGAGCATTAGGAATAGAGAGCACAGAGTTCGATACATGTTGTTGACTTCAGAAAGAGTCTCTAGCTTTTCGTCTTTGGTCGAAGCCTCTACAAAATCTTTGTAATCCGAAAACTTGACGACTCTCAGCCTTTTCAGGGCTGGTTCAACGAATAGAGAGCCGATTCTGCTAATCACCAGGCCTACAAAGTAGTAGAGGAAAACCCCGAGGATTATGTCGTCTTGGATGAAGTTGAACGACGTAAACGTATTCGCAAGTATGACGAACAGTACACCAGGAAAAAGGTAGTTGAAGAGATTGTAGGATGAAATCTTCTTAAGAAAGTCAGTCATGATGAAACCGAATATATCCCCGTCACATATCTATGCTACGATTATGACACAATCGAATCGAATTTGGGAACTGAGTACGTGGATTAGTCGTGCTTCACTTTCTAAGAAATGTTGAACTCAGAATGGATTCGAAAATGCGTTCCAGAGTTCATTGAGTTTAGAGATTCTCAGGATTGGCAGAATGGATGAACTAAAGCAAGAAGGCAACCCAGACCAGTATTCGCTGGAGCTCTATAAAAACCTAAGGGCGGAAGTCGTAACGTACATGAGTCGTGTGCCAGGACTCTGGTTGCAGAAGTTCTTGTTAGTTGGCGGCGTGATTGCCTTTTCGTTGGCTGGGGACATTGGTGCAGATTACAAAAGGCTTAGTTTCATTGGTGGGCTCAGTGTGATTCCAATTCTTGCCGTGCTCCTGGATGCTAAGATGTTGGAATACGGTCTTCACGCCAGAGCTATCTCGTTGTTTATCGCGGAAAGGTATACTAGTCCAGTTGTCATTCCAGAATGGGAGAGGCTACTCTGGGGAGAAGGTCAAGAGGGATTGCCGAGAAGATTGACACGAGTCCGAAGTTTTGTGACCTTGCTAGTAACAGTGGCTCCTACAATTGCAATCATTGTGCTATCTGGAGCTCTGCTTGAGAGTATGAGCGAAATAAAGTACGCAAGTATTCTCTCAGTTGCACTAGGCGGAGCATACCTGATTGGTTCTGTAATTATCTGGGGAGTGATGGGGCCACGCTCCAAGAAGAACAATCCTGCACAGCCGATTAGTTGATGTGGGAGGCAAGAGACTTCAAACCTTGGAATGTAGTAAAGACTCTAGCTATTCAACAGCGAATTAGGTTTTCTCGATAGGGTAATCACCCCCGCTGCTGTTAACAGCGCGAACAGAATGGACCACCGGGTCAAGGCAGGCACACTCGCCGTACTCGAAGCCTCGTAAGGGTCACTCCCCAAAGCAACTTCGATTGCAGTAAGAACTCCGTCACCGTCGTCATCTTGGTCTGGATGTTTAGGAACTCGCCACTACCAGTCTGTCTTCTGATTCTTTAGAGGCAATATGCCACTGCTCAAATCCTACGATTACCTCGTCACCCAAAATCTCGTCCATCCACTCGTCGCCAACAGCCTTCGCGCCGATTGAGACCTATCCCAGACCTGAACTTTGAGTTTCAAAGTAGTCCTGCCTGAACCGGCATCAGTCAACTCGCTAATCGGAATGGAGAGATTGAAATCTAGGTAGTGTAACTCTTCGAATATTGGGTATACGGTTTCGGATACAGCTACCTGGCCGTCCGTTGAATAATATGCTTGATTCGTGTCTCTAAGCATCGTTCCGTTGTTGTGATAAAAATAGGCTGTTACCTCTGTCGGCCGCCCTTTGTTGTGATAGATGATGCACTCGACGTGTACCATCAGATTCCCTTCGCCGACCTCAACCGGGTCGTAGTCAATCCATACTTTGTTGATTTTGGCGGACGCAGTACGCGCAGACCCTCCGTTTGATTCCACATTGACATTTACTCTGGGTGCACCTGCACGAGCTACGCCTTGATTTGCAGTGTTGTTGTAGTAGGAAGAAGCAGCTCCCAATCCAAGAGCTACGGCTCTATTTCCAGGCGTGTCCCTGGGGCCGGCTCCACCCAAAGCACCTGTCAAGAAACTCAAAGCCGCTGCGTCTTCGGGCGTAGTTGCACAACCGGAGGCATGCACCAACGCAAGCCCCACTAGAACTGCATTGAAGACCCATCGCTGTTCACGTACTCGTGACTTCATTGTCTCGCCCTCCCGGTTCTAGTTGTTAGTAGGCTGCATCCTTCTGGAATGAATCGTCTCGATAATATCGAGATATTACCAATATATCTGGAGTTAGTCGATAAGTCATTGCTAGGCGGCCTTCAGTGTCCTAGAGTCCTGAAATGGCGGAAAATGAAGAGAATAATTGGAAAGAGGATGTTCGAAGACGGCTGTCGAGGGCTGCAAGTGACGCATCCCTGACAGCTATTGCAGAGAATCTCCAAATAAAACGCCAGAGGCTCTACGACTTTCAGAGTAAAGGCTTTCTCAACTCGAACGAGCTTCAAAAAGTGGATAGGTGGCTAACAGCTAATGGCTATCCGGCGGCCCTGGGAGAGCCTGAAGAGGGGGCTTTCTACTCCATTACAACGTCCGACCCTGTTGAGAGGGCTGCACTATGGCTTGAGAACCTCGCTGCCACAATGAGGTCGCCAGACGAGAAGGTCTCGTCTAAGGCTCAAGTCCTGAAATCGTCGCTGGAGTATCTTCTCGCCGAGGTCGTGCCGAGGATTAAGGAGGCGGGGGAGTCTTGAAGACGTAGGCTGAAAAGTACTTGACTACCGAATCAGTGGCAGCTCTCCTTTACGGCACTTGCTCATCGGAAGCACTCGCCGCCGGTTTGTCCAGAGCTTTACTTGCCTTCCTCTTCTTCTCATCTTCCGGAATCTGTACGATGACAGGACGCTGACTTAGAACACCTTTCCCGTATGCCACCATCTGGAACGTACCTAAATTCGGAATTGATTGAATGTGTTCTTTGCCGAAAACATTCTCCAAGTACGTCAGACTGGTCTGGTCAACTAAACTGAAACAGAACACGGTATTGCATTGAGACAATACAGTCTTGCTCACTAGCGCAGTTCGTTGAGATACGAGCAACAAACCAACTCCATATTTCCTTCCCTGAAGTGCAATCTGTGCTATGCGACCAACTACGGCAGTCGTATCGACTTTATCGTACGAATAAAAATTCTGCTCCGGTATCACGGTGTGAGCTTCCTCAAGTGCAATCAATATCTTCTTAGCTTTGCGGTTGAGTCTTGCCCATCCGAAGATTGAAGAAAGATAGTATTCGGTCGCCCTCAAAGTAGCCCTTGTGTTTGTTACTTCGTCGAGAGTAATTATTGCAACACATTGCTCCGAATCTTCCAGAAAACTTCTAACTTGATTTTCAACATCTTGCCGAACTGTATCCTCAAAACTCATAAGCAGCTGCTGAGCTTTCTGTCCGCCGAAATCGCCAGATTCGACCGCAAATATCATGCTGTCAAGCTCTTGGGCGAGATCTGCGCTAAGTGATATTACATGCGGTTTTAAATCGTTCAAACGTGGTACGTACTCCCCGGTGAAGTCGACGCAAAATACTTTTGCCCCAGAGTCAGCTGCCTTTCGTATGATGTCGAAGGCAAGTTCTGTCTTCCCTGTTCCAGTGGCACCGAGCACAGCAGCGTGGAATTCCCGGAGCTCGTTGATGTCAGCTTTAACCTCCAATTGGGACTCTGGGATATGGCCTAGAGAGAACTCTGAATCTTCGCCAAAGGCTGTAGATTCGGAGACGCCCGAGAGCGATGTGAACACGGGCGCATTCATTGTTGGTAGCCATCCGAATTTTTGAAACCCAAGCTTTTCGTCCCATATCCCCAATTGAGCAGCGGTCACAATTATCGTTCCGCGGGGGTTCTCATCGAAACTTTCTTCAGTTGTCTTCGCATTCAAGACTTGGAAATACACTCGCTGATCTTCTTCATTGCAGAAGACAAGGTGGCCTTCACGTAGAGAGTGTTGGCCACTGATTTCAAAACGTAACGAGCCTATTTCAGAGTTCTCAACGACGAATCCGACCAACTCGACAGCAAAGTTTGTTTTGGACAGTTTTTTTATGAGGTCATTCCGGTCAATTGTGCTCGGTGCCAGAGCAACATCCCCGACTGCCAATCCTCTCGATTGTGCGCTATCAGAAGGTGTCATGTATCCGGTGCCTATTACCTTCCCGTCATGAACTTGCTCAAACAACGGAAGTAACAATGTATTTGTGGCATCAGGAAGACGGGCAACATAGGCGTTGCCTGTTGACCAGCTAGCATCGCTCTGTAAACTCACTCGTACAATGCTTGGAGAATCGATTCTATCGATTGTTCCAACCCGACGGCTTTCAACTCTGTCTGTCAACAATCGATACAACTCCGTTCCGATTGAAATCAACTTCTCGATGGGCTTAATTGTCACAAGAATTGCAAATGCCAAGGTTAACCACATCTGCCCTAATGTGTCACCTTGATAGAAGCCGAAGATGCTGATTAGTGCAGGAGGCGTGAACACGACTTCCGCTCTACCAAATTCACTGCTGATTCTAAATGCGAATCGTGATAGTGCCCTCAGCCATTTCGGCTGGGATTCGCCTCTCTGGAGAAAGAGTATTGCTAGGATGGATGAAACTAGCGTGACAATAGTCAGTCCAACCGCACTCCATTTAAGCGCCTGAAGCTCATCTTTCCCAATTTTCACGCCGCCCAGGTCTAACGTTAGCAGTAAGAGAAGACTTGCGATTGAG
>JAJFMM010000213.1 GCA_021772165.1 Chlamydiota bacterium
CCAGGCATCTGTTTTTACACTGTACTCAGAGAATCTTATACTTTTATCTGTGTTACTAGACCATATAACAGCAGCTCTTCCGACGGCGTTGTTGGTTACGTCCCAAACGTATTCAGATTGTGCAAAAAGAGGGGATATGGAGAGCATCAGTAAAAATAACATGTTCTTCATAGCAATAATCCTTTGTTAGGTAGTTTTGTGATTTATACAGAGAAACAAGAGGATCCTTCTTTGGGAGAGTTTTGATCGAATCAAAAAACAAGGAAGTCCTTTGTAGAGATCAAGCAGTAAGCTAGTCTGAGATAGTTTCAGGTTCGGACCAAGTTGTTGTTCCTACGAGGAGGCGAGTGGCTTGTAGGCCTTCAACGAAATCATACCAAATAAGCGTAGCATTTCCTGCAGGATCTAATGACAGCAAAGGAGCGAGAGAAAAATCTTGATCGTGAGATATAACTGCTGCTGTTGTCCAATCTTGATTAGGCAGCTTAACTGAAGATAAAATGGTCCCGTCATCCGGATTTCCCCAGATTAGAATAATCGAGCCATCAGCAATCATTTCAGTGAGAATGGGCCATGGATAGGTGTCGACACTTCCGGGAATGCTTGCAGGAGTAGACCATACTCCTAAATGATAGATCGATACGTATAAGTTTTTTTCATAATCATTGGGCCACGCTACTACGGCGTCTCCGGTTGCGCCTGTTGATATATCCCAGAAATGTCGATTTTGAGCCATGGTGGGTGCTGTAAGAAGCAAAAAGGACGCGCAAAGAATTTTCAAGAACTGCATAAAAACCTCGTTGGTTGAAATGGCGGAGATGTTAAGAATGAATTTACTTTACGTCAAAGAAAATTTAAAAAAAAGCATCCGAGTTACTTAAAGAGATAGGAGGCCTTCCTTAGGCGACGTGAGTCGAGGGATTGATGCGATGGGAAGCTCTTTTTGCTCCGCATGCTGTTGAAGGTTTGATGGCTAGAGTCTTCATAAAGGAGTGTCCACCAGGACGGGAGGGGAGAAAATGTTTACGCCGCACTCTTTCGAGCTCAGGGCAATGGATTTTGAAAAACCAGACTTCCTCGACCTCTGGCCAAGATGCTGGGTTGGCGAGGGAATAGAGTCCTTCAACCTCGAAGGTAAATTGCTCTCCAATCTCTCTCATTGGCCCCAAGCCCTGAAAGAAGGATTCGCGAGAGGGAACAACGGTAATGTGAGCACCTTCTGTGAAGTCGATCAGTCCTTGAGAGCGAAGATAGGGGTAGAGGCCTATTAAGAACTGGTCATCGATCTCCAGGAAAGCGTGGCCCTGCTTATTTCTCTTGAGGGTCCCTTTGCCTCTGCATAGTGTTCTCAGGAGGAGGCGGTTTCTTGGGAGGGGACGAAGTTGCGGGGCTTCGTGCGTCTCTGTGAGAAGATCGAAAAGAGGCGTTGGGATGCTCTCTCTGGCAAAGTGGCGAGGCTGCCGGCCTGCAAGAGGCGTTGAGGCATAGGAAAGTATTTTTTTTAATCTGAGGCTTTCTTTGAGGGGGGCGACGGTAGAGCTGCATCGAGCGAGCTGTTGTCGGTGGCTTGATGGGAGCGCTGAGTAGCTCAAAATTTCCCTTTCACCGGGAGTGAGTCCGCGTAAGATAGTTTTCATAGTAAGCGGTAATTATATTAACTTTGTCTATTAATATCAAACCACAAAATAACAACTATTTAAACTACTTTTAGTTTAGAAGTTTTTTGAATCTGTCTTCCGGGCAGAGCTCCTATCATGGTTTGATGGTGGAAGCCTTGGACTTTCACTTGCTGCAGTGTTCCAATCATGTCCGTATCGCCCTCGAAAACGATTTTTTTCCAGCAACGGGTGCGTCCTTTCAGATGTTTTCCATCTTTGTTGAGGCTCTCGACGAGTACCTCGACATCTTGTCCAAGAAATTGTTGACGCTCTTCTTGGCCAAGCTCGTTCTGCAGGCTAAGCAGTCTTTGGAGTCGCTCCTGCTTCACGGTTTCAGGCACATCATCTTTCCATCGTTTTGCGGGAGTTCCTGTGCGAGCGGAATAGGCGAAGATGAAAGCGACCGAGAATCGGAGCTCTTTCATCGCCTCATAGGTCTCTTCAAATTCAGCATCTGTCTCGGTTGGGAAGCCTACGATGATGTCCGTTCCAAGCGTGGCGTTCGGGACGATTTCTCGCAAAAGCCTCACCTTTTCGAAATACTGCTCTTTCGTGTAGATGCGATGCATTTTTTTGAGAATACGGCTAGAGCCGGCCTGCAAGGGGAAGTGGACAAATTCACAGAGAGAGGGGAGGTCGCGGATCGCTTCCATCAGTCCGACTGTGATGTCGACGGGGTGGGAGGTCATGAAGCGGATTCGCTCTATACCCTCGATGGCGTCTAGCTTTGCGAGGAGGTCATGGAAGAGGCAGTTCCATTCGGGGCGGTCTTTCCCATAGCTATTGACGTTCTGTCCAAGCAGGGTGATCTCCTTATAGCCCTCGTCCGCTAGGCGCCGGCATTCGTCGACAATGCTCTCGGGGGGCCTGGAGACCTCTTCGCCTCGTGTATAAGGAACGACGCAGTAGGTGCAGTACTTGTCGCAGCCGCGGATAATGGAGACGTGGGCTTTGACTTTGCTGTCTCGCTTGGCGATCAGATAGTCCAGGTTTTCTTCAAAGCGATCGTCTGTCTTGTGGATTTGGTGATCTGTGTAAAGAATTTCGTCGATAACCGTATCGAGGTCGGTGATATTATTGGTTCCGATGACGAAATCGAGGTGAGGAAATTTTCTAAACAGGGTCTGCTTTTTGGCCATCGCCATACAGCCCGTTACTCCGACAATCGAATTTTTCCTTGAAGCGCGCCCAAGTAGACCGAGCTTACCCATGACTTTTCTCTCAGCCAGATCTCGAATAGAACAGGTATTGAAGATAAGAAGGTCTGCATTCTCCTCGTCCAGAGAGGGAGTAAGGCCTTTCTTAAGGAGTTGGCCTGCCATGATTTCGGTGTCCAGTTCATTCATCTGGCAACCGTAGGTTCGAATAAAAAAAGTCTTAGGGGGCTTTCGCATAATAGCAAGAGAGTTTAAAATGAGCCCTTCTCAAGAAGCAAGGAAAAATAGGTCCTAAGAAAAAGATTGGAAAAAATTAGCTATCCTCCTATGATCTGAGATCGATTTTTTATGGAAAGGGCATGAACCACAGTCAAAAAACACAATTGCTTACTAAGAAAGAGGCAGTCAGCTCCCGGAAATGGTTAGAGCTCGATGCCACAGGAAAAACCCTCGGACGTTTTGCTTCGGAAGTTGCGAAAATCCTTACAGGGAAACATCGCTGCGACTACACAGCTCATATTGACACAGGAGATGGTGTCGTTATCCTTAACGCAGAGAAGATTCATGTCACCGGAATGAAGCATGCTCGTAAAGTCTATCGCCGTTACACTGGATACATGAGTGGTCTGCGCGAAGTGTCTTTCGAAACCATGCTAGCCCGTAAGCCGACAGAGATCCTTAGATTGGCGATCAGCGGTATGATGCCTAAATCGCGCCTTGGAAAACAGCAACTGAGAAAGCTTCGCATTTATGCAGCAACTCAGCATGATGTAAGGGCACAGAAACCTCAAACACTCAACAT
>JAJFMM010000214.1 GCA_021772165.1 Chlamydiota bacterium
GGTCGGGGGTTCGAATCCCTCTACCCCGAAATTCCTCCCAAGACAGTTCTTCAGGCAGCCCTAGCGGCTCACCCACATAAACAATCTCTCCACCCGCAGCGAAAAAGCCCATTAGCTTTCTCTTTCCACGAGCTGTTATAGAGGGTGCAATCATCGTATCGAGTCCATCCCACTGCTCAGTTAAAAAAGCTTCATTGAGAACCCGATAGCACACACCAGCCTCATCGAGCTCTTTCAATAGCGCTTCAAAGGAGCGAAGCGTCTCTAGAGAGCACTCCTGCGGCATCGAGACGCCGACAGTAGCCTCTGAGGGTGTCATTTTCTCCCACTCCAGACACCAAGAAGCGCTGCCAAGACCAGAAGCTGCCAGCTCAAAATGCTGAAAGCGCTCTTTCGACAAAAGCAGTAGCGCCTCTGTGCGGAGCAGTCCCGATGTATCGAAAAAAAGGTAGATCGGCAGATCGTCGGAGAGATTAGAGCTGAGCATCTGAAAATAGGCCGCGTAGCTATCGAGGCAAAATTGCTTTTCAGAGAGAGGTTCATCTGGGTGCTCTTCTTGCCAAGCAGCGTAATTTGCTTTTCGACTCTCGCTCCATAAAAACTGCGAGCTGAGATCTAGTGGACCTCGATAGAGAGCCACTCCCAGAGAATCTTTTTCAAAACGCTCATAGACCGAGGTAGAAAAGTGCCGAATAGCCTGAGAGAGGCCCTGAAAAGTGAGTTCATCTTCGAGTAAAAAGAGCGGCGTTTCGAGTCCCAGCTTCAGCTCCCAGAAGATTTTTTTTCCTTCTGCAACTAGCTTTTGAGCCCTTAAGATAGCCTCTTCCCAATCGAGCTTATCCGAAAGGGTAGCTTTCAGACTGATCAGCTCATGCATTATAAAACCTATGAAAATGGATCGTGCACTTTTTTTCACTCCAGAGAGAATGGAAATAGGAAGTGCCGTAGCCTTCCAATTCAGTGACAAAGCGAAAGGGGTCAAAAGAGCTCTTCCAAGAGGCAAAAACATCGATCATCTGACCGCTGTAGCGCTCATCGTCGGTCACCAGCGTAATCGTAGAACTCGGCTTTAAAACACGCCTAAGCTCATCCGCAAACGGGCTCTGAATCAGGCGATGCTTCGCATGAATCCTTTTAGGCCAGGGATCGGGGAAATTGACCCACGCATCCTCAATACAGTGATCCGGCAGATAGAGCTGAGAAAAAGAGAGAGCTTCGCCACAAACGACGAAAAGATTGGAAATCGACTCTCTTTGAAGCCTCAACCACACTTTTCTCGCTCTGTAAAAATCTTTTTCCACAGCGATCCAGTTGAGATGGGGCGCGCTTTTTGCCACATTGGCGATCCACTGTCCATTACCACTGCAGAATTCGACGGCAAGAGGCTGCTCTTTGACAAAGGCCTCCTTCCAGATTCCGTGTCCAAGATGTTTATCGCCTTGATAGTGCGACGGTAAATAGAGGCATTTTTCAAGAAGAATGGGGCATCTATCTTCCCTTTCAAAAGGAATTTTTAGATCTTTAACTGTTTCCATACAGGATAGTATACAGCCCCAGCGATTTTCCTTCTTGCGTGATTGGCGAAAATATTGGTATCTTCCACTCTTACCTGAATTGGAGACAGCCCATGAAACCCCTCTGCCGCAAACTCCTTATCCTCGCCATTGTTCTGCAAGTGCCCCTGTTCGCTGCAGAAAACGACGCTACCCCGGTAGTGCAGCCCGCACAAACGGAAATAGCTGCACCGACAATCGAAAAGAGCACCCTCCCCGTGAGCGTTAAAGGAGCGATCGATTTAAAGGAAATTTTTGCCGCCGCGCCCTTTATCTACTCCTTTTTACTTCTGATGTCGACCACCTCTATGGTGATCTGGCTCTACACGATGGCGACCTTCCGCACCAAACGAGTCTTGCCACACACCTTTAGTAAAAGCTTAAGAGAAGCCCTAGAAAATCAGGAGTATGTTCAAGCAGAAGATCTATGCAAGAACCACTCCAGTCTACTCTCTTCTATTGTCAACGCTGGACTCTCTACCCGTAGACATGGACCACAAGTCATGCTCGACGCCATGAAGTCCGAGGGGAAACGCGCTTCAGCGGGTGTTTGGCAGAAGCTCTCTCTCCTCAATGACATCGCAATCGTCGCACCGATGCTAGGCCTTCTCGGTACAGTGATCGGGATGTTCTACGCATTCTACGACGTCAACCGCTCGATCGAGAGTATCAACGCCCTCTTCGATGGACTCGGCATTGCCGTCGGAACCACCGTAGCCGGACTGATGGTTGCTATCGTCGCGATGGTTTTCGCAACGACACTCAAATACAAAATGGTCAAAAGCCTGAGCCTAGTAGAAACCGAAGCGCTGGCTCTAAGTGCACAGATCGAACCTACTTCCGAAAGAGCGTAATATGAATCTATTTGAGCATGAAGAACTCAAAGGCGGCACTAACTTTAACTTTGCGCCGATGATCGACTTTCTCTTTCTGATGCTAGCGCTCTTTGCCACGCTTGCCATGTCGAGAGCCTCTCTCTTCGATTCAGAATTGACACTCGTTGAGATCAAGCAGGGCGATGAGAATCAGACGCTCCGCTCAAAAAACGATCAGCAGCAGATCAACTTGAGCATCGCAGCAAACGGAAGTTACAAGTGGCTGACAGAATTTGAAGGCTATCCGATGGAAGATACGCTAGCTCTACAAAAAGAGCTGATGAGACAAGTTGAAATTGGAGTGCTTCCTCAGGATAAAGGGAAAATAGAGGTGCTGCTGCATATCGATCAGAAAGCACCGTGGAAACCGATTGCAGAAGTGATCTTCGCAGTGCGCGAGCTAGGCTTCAACGCGCACCCCGTCTATGAACCGGCTAGCGAATAAATTTAAAGCGAGCGTCCGGCAAAAGGAATACCAGTCCCGAGACCGACCGGTCTTCGCTTGGCCTGTTCAGCAACAACAGCCTGACGATAGACTTCCTTATAAACCATTGTCATCTGCTGTTCCGAAAACCCGGCGACTGCAGGATGGACTAACTGACCAGCCGTCGCTAAAAGTTCCCGTCTAGCCTGTAGTTGCAATTCATTGGGTTTCGTGCCGAAAGCAAATTTTTCCATGAGCATTGACTCTAAAAGTTGCTGGCGCAATCTATTATAGGTTGCCGGATCGGCATTTGAAAATCCGGATCTCTTTGTCCCATCTACATATCCCCTAATCTCTTCAGCTGATTTCCCTGTAAAATACTCGGGAAACCTTTCAAGATAGCCATCAGCATAGTGGTATGCCTCGAAGGCAGCACCGATAGATGTAAAAGTAAGGAATTGATCAGGTAATTTATTAAAATGGGGACCATCGAAATGAAGGATCTGATCGTCTGAAATCACTTGAAGAGGTTGTGAAGATTGCGATCCTATGAAGCTCTCTTTAATGGAGTCTTTGTTTGCGTATATAGTAGCGGCGCCACCGGCCATGCACATAGGCCCATACCAGGATTCACCATAGTTCCACGCTACAGTACCACCCACAATAGCACACGAGGCAGTCAGAGCCTTCGCTGGTCCAAAATATTTCTTGCAGTTGTTCCAGAGATTAATCACTCTTGTGGAAAGAGGTTGCCAAACATCCTCTGAAAAAGTTTTTCCGCCCTTTCTAGCTGCAAGCAATCCTACAATAGCAGCACTAGCCGGAACGACTCCCCTGAGACTATAAGCTGAGTCATAACTATAATTATGTGCCTGGTAACTGGCATACGCCACCGCTCCACACAACACACTTTCAGTGGTTTTGGAAGCCATTGTTTTTAAATCTGAAATAGAAGGCATTAGATAAACCCTGATTTCTTTGTTTTTAATAACATTGTAACAAACAAGACTAGTAAATGTAAATACCCTTCCTCATTCAAAAGAAAGAGTATAGCTACTCCAGAGCATTTTTTTCAAATACTATCAAGAATCAAAGAAAAGATTTATAGTTTCTGCTAAGAAGACTTGACCTGCCCTAATAAATTTCGTCGATTTTCTGAATAGAGCTAGAGACCTAATCGCTACCCACTAAGCAAAAAAACTATCAAAATAGGTTTCATCACTCTTGAACCACTGGTCCAACGAAAACTCCTCAGTTTCATCCTTATCAATGGTTGAAGGAATTTTGACATCATTTCTAGCAAAATATTTGAACGAGTAGTTTGAATCCCAGGTTCTTCTATAATTTTCCGCATGAGGAAACAGCCGGCCTGGCTTCGGCTGATTTGCAAAACTCCATCGAATGGAAAAGAATTGCATTAGCGGGTCCCCAATATCTAATCCCAACTGACCAAGGATTTTTTGACACCAAATGACTGAATTCTGCTCGAACCATTCTATAA
>JAJFMM010000215.1 GCA_021772165.1 Chlamydiota bacterium
TCGGATCGCTATCGAACTTCCTTTTACTTGAAAAACAGTGCGTATGACATTTTTTGAATCTCTTGGCCGTTTCTTTTTTGAAAAAAACCGCGTATGGCTGTTTCTGCTCATCCTTTTCACGCCTTTTGTTCTTGCCACACTCCTTCTTTTTTCTCGCTATTTTCACCTGCGTGAATATGAAGCTGCTTTCGATAACACCGCCCTAAAAGCCCGTTCTGCCATCGAAAAACGAGAGAGAAAAGTGCGTTTCTTACAGCGTTTTGCCAACTACGAACCCTATTTCGTCTATCAAAATCTTGAAACACTTTCTCTTCTCCAAAACGAACTGAAAATGCTGAAACAAATGGAATGCCACCCAGGCTGCTCTTCCCGAGGTACGGTTTTACGTCGTATCGATTTTTTGAGTGGCTCGCAAAACCGACTCTCTTTTGCCGAAGAAAATGTTCGCTCTTCTAAAAGAGTCAAAGAAACCGAAGAAAAGCTTCTTCAGCCCGTAGAAATCGATTCGGATGACCTTGACCACCTACTGAGTCTGATTGAAGGAATTTCTGTAGCGCAGTACGAACCGAATTTAAATTCGCCCCAACTGCTCATTCAGGATTTTCTTCTCACTAAAAAAGATCCATCCGTTTATAAACTTAACATGGCTCTTTTAAAGAGAGAATTCAACTTACAAAATGAAAAGAAAAATTAAACTACTACTAGCTCTTTTACTCCTTTCCTGTTCCTGTCAGAAGATTCCACAGGAAGAGGAGCTGGTTCTCCTGCAAATACAGGATAGAAACGGGCTGTCTGAAACCATCGGCGATCAAGATAAACTCGCTTCCTATGCCCAAACAGATTTCCTTAGCACACAGCCCTACAAAAAAGTACTGCGCCTCTATAAAGCGGAAGGGAAAAATAGTTCGGTGATTACCGCATATCACCCCAATGGAACGATCTGGCAGCTTCTTGAAGCGAAAGAAATGAGAGCATTTGGTGCTTATCGAGAATGGTTTCCCAACGGCACACAAAAAATTGAAGCCACTGTAATTGGTGGAACTGCGGATCTCATTCCGGAA
Organism: Chlamydiota bacterium; assembly: GCA_021772165.1. Classification (GTDB taxonomy): domain Bacteria; phylum Chlamydiota; class Chlamydiia; order Chlamydiales; family SM23-39; genus JAKBAE01. Next base: position 1,062 of record JAJFMM010000215.1, read on the forward strand.
GCTCAGGAGACCTGGCTCTTTGATGGCGTTTCCAAAGTCTGGAATGAAAAAGGAACTCTAGTTGCTACAGTACCCTACGAAAAGGGAGATCTTTCAGGAACGAGTATTTCTTACTATCCATCTGGAGCCCTTGATAAGGAAATACCTTACGCGCAAGACCTCATTGATGGAGAAGAGAGAGCTTTTTGGGAAAACGGTCAGATCAAATCGAAAACGATGTTCCGAGATAGCGTCAGAAATGGGGTTAGCCTGGGCTTTTGGGAAAATGGTACTCTCTCCTGGGAAGAGGACTATGCACAGGGAAGTCTGATAAGAGGAACCTATTGGAGTCTTGATCATGAATTGATCTCAGAGGTTCTAAAGGGATCTGGATTCAAAGCGATTTTCGATAGAACACATGTTTGCAAACTCGAAGAGATTCAGAATGGCTCTCCGGAGGGAGTTGTAAAATGCTTTGATAGCTTCAACCAATTACAATCCATTTACCATGTCAAAAACGGGAAAAAGCAGGGAGAAGAGATCGAGTACTTTCCTCCTCAAGATGAGGAGCAGCGTCCGCTTCCTAAAATTTCTCTCTATTGGGACCAAGATACGATTCATGGTACGGTCAAAACGTGGTATGAAAATGGGCAATTGCAAAGCCAAAGAGAAATCTATAAGAACAAGAAAGCCGGAACATCCTGCGCCTGGTATCGCAATGGCAGCCTGATGCTTTTAGAAGAGTATGAAAATGACCAATTGGATCGTGGCCAATACTATAGAAGAGGTCAATCCAGCCCTGTCTCTGCAATTAAGGGGGGTAACGGTCTTGCAACCCTCTATGATGGGGATGGTTTTTTTCTCGACAAAGTGAACTATTTAAAAGGAAAGCCCGTCGATCCTTGAACCTATCTTGCTAAGCAGGTTATGGATGAAAACTACACTGCGTAAACACTTCCTTGCGCTTCGTCGCAGCCTCAGCGAGGAGCGACGCCGCGAAGCTGCCGAACAACTGCTCAAAAAACTCGACACCTATTCTTCACAATTCAAGAGAATCGCCTCCATTTCAAGTATGAACGGCGAAATCGATCTGAGTGCGTTTAACCAGCTGCTGGCCAGACAAAACCGCTTACTCCTCCCCAGGAGAGTCGATAATGCGTTGAAGTACTACCCGATATCTAATCTCCAACAGTTAGAAAAGACACAAGGTTCTTTGCTAGAGCCAAATCCAGCACTTTACACACACACGGCAATCGGTCCAGGAGATCTGATTCTTGTACCTGGCTTAGCCTTCGATGCAGATGGATTTCGGCTAGGTTATGGGAAAGGGCATTTCGATAAGTTTCTTGCAAAGCACCCTACAATCCCTACCGCTGGCATCGGATTTCTCGAACAGAAAAGTGAAGAGCCACTCCCACGCGATGTGTGGGATATTCCTGTGAAATCTCTCTTTCTATTTTGAGTTGCCTTTTGAGGGTGGGTGAGGCACTTCAGGATTTTTCCTCTGCTTAGGACTGCATTGAAGTTGGCCCTGACAAGAACTGGCACGAACATAGGCTCCAACAGCACCATCTTGACACATGGAATAGACTTCTCCCCCTGCACATTGGAAAATGATTCGATAGGGCGTGATCGAAACCTCGGGAAATCCGGGGCGGTTTAGATTGCTCGAACCGAGATTAGTGACGAAGTTTTTCTGCTGACTGGGCAGCAATGTAACTTGTCCTAGATAGGCTCCACTATTCGTAAACACAGAAGCGGTTAGAATATAGGGCGAGTCATTCACTAGAGTAATCTCCCCGGGAAAAGAAGTGACAGACCAAAGAGATGACTGCAACAAAAGGAAACAGATCAATAGAGCTCTCTTCATCACGCCCTTATTGGGTTTGAGTTTCTTCTAGTTTACACCAGCGAAAATCGATCTGGCCAATCGGTGAAAGAGAGATCTCCTCTAACTCTGTCCGCTGCAAATAGTTCAACGCGTAATGATAGATCGGAATGAGGGGCATCTGGTCTATCAAAAGGCGTTCTGCCTCTCGAAGAATTTTTTTTCTCTCTATAGTACTGTTACATAAGACAGACCGATTTAAACAATCAACATATTTCGAGTTTTCCCAGCCTGTGTTATTTGTGCTTCCTTCTTTAAATTTGAATACTTCCAGAAAAGTAATCGCATCATTGAAATCTGCAATCCAGGAGCCTGCAGCCAATTCATACTGCTTTTTGGATACCCTTTCGTAGAAGAGCTTTCTTTCTGCCGCTTCCAATTCGATTCGAACACCGAGCGCACTTTCTATCTGCTGCTTGATGGTCATAGCAACCATGTGGTTTCTTTCATCTGCCACATAAAGAAGACCTATCGGAGGAAATTCCTCTTGAGTCAGCTCTTCTCTCTCACAATAGAGGGCAAGAAGATCAGCCGCTTTGACCGGATCTGCGTCATTGAAATATCCATTAGCTGAGAGTCCCATTGCCGGAGGGACAAGGGCTGTAGCAGGAAGCTGACCGCCTTGCAAAATATGTTCAGTGATCGATTGGCGATCGATAGAAAAAGCAAGAGCCCGTCGTAGAAGAGGATGCGCAAGAAATGAATTGCTCTCCGTATTCACTCGAAGAAAATAGGTTCCGGTCAGTGGCTTTACATGGAGATCTCCGCGAAGCGCCAAAGGAGCTACTGCATCAGGCGGAAGCGTTGATAAAGGGGAACCCGCCCAATCGAGTTGTGAATCTCTAAACATGCGTAATTCTGTTTCGGGATTCACCATGACCATCTCGATTCCTTTGAGATGAACATTCTTTTCATCCCAGTAGGTAGAATTGCGAGCCACCAGAATCCTGTTTGAATGTTCCCACATTTGCAATACAAAAGGACCGTTCGAAACATACTGAGAAAGATCTTCCGTCCAGTGGGGGGTTTCAGCATCAATCCAATGAGGAACTGGGAAAAAGGAGGGGAAAGTCAACAACTCCAGCAAATATGGAATGGGTTCTTCCAATGTAACGACCAAGGTCTTCAAATCAGGCGTTTCTACTGCAAGTTGATCAGAACCTCTATTTTTTGATTCTCTTGCACCTTTGATCACATACAATTGATACGCCAAATCTGAAGCAAAATTGGGATCCAGCATTCTTCGCCAGCTCTGAACAAAATCAAAAGAGGTGACCGGGGTTCCATCTGACCAGAAAGCTTCTCTCAAGCGAAAAGTATAAGTCAGTCCATCTTCCGAAATTTCCATCTCCTCTGCTAACGCTAACTCTGCAGAGCCATTTTTGCTAATTCGCGCCAATCCTTCGAAAAGCATGTGCATCAAAGTAATCGAATTTAGATCTCTTGCTAACCGAGGATCTAAAGATTGCGGTTCTTCCTGAATGTTGATACGCAAAACCTTCTTAGACTGAAGGGGCGCATTGCCACAAGAAAGTGTAAAAATCAAAAGAGCTATAACCAAAAAATATGACTTCATCATCAACCTCATCGACTAGGAACCTAATTAGTGGGATAGGTTCAGGGGCAAAATCGATTCTACCTATATTAAATTAACTTGCAAAGTTTCCCTCTTTTTTGGGAAAACCATATGTATGAAGCCTAAGAACAACGTTGAAATCACCACACCGGCCCCCGTCCTCAATATTGCCGAATTTCATACGGCATTTGGCGGCGGCAATGGCTATGAAATTCCCCGAAATTCTTCGGGCCATTCTAAGCATTTAGAATTCATTGCACTTCCCGGACAAGTTTTTACCGTTGAAGAGATATTTTCTAGGCACCACCACTGCATCTATCGCGTCAGCTCGCCCATCTATTCAGGCTCTGACCTTTTTCTAGACAGCCGCTTTACGAAACCCTCTTCACAAGAAGGCGATAAAGACAGAATCTCATTAGATCCAAGCGAACTGACGACGAAAATGAAAAAACTCCTCGGATGTAAATATGTTTGGGGTGGCAACTGGAGCTCCGGCATTCAGGAAATGTTACATTTCTACCCACCTCAAAAAGCACTAGATCAAAGCATGCTGGACCTATGGACAATGAAGGGTGTGGATTGCTCGGGACTCCTTTATGAAGCTTCTGGAGGAGTTACTCCTCGCAATACCAAAGCCTTGCTCCATTTTGGAAACGCTCTTCCAGTTGAAGGAAAATCTCCGGATCAGATCAGAGCGCTCTTAAAACCCATGGACATGGTCGTATGGCCAGGACATATCTGGTTTGTCTTAGATGATAAAAATTCCATCGAGAGTAAATCGCCTCACGGCGTTATCCAAAGATCTCTACACGATCGATTGATGGAGACTTGCTCTGAGAGAAAGGGTGTTGATCAATGGTCTTCCTCATTGAATCCAAACCAGCATTTTGTGATTCGCAGATTTTGTTCGTTTGAAGACAGCCTCTAATATTGATTCATTTCTTCGACTTCCTCTATGATAGCGACAACACTATTTTTCGAGGATCTGATGCGACTTAAATCGACTCTTTGTTTCAGCGCTCTTTTGCTAAGCGCTTCTTCACTTTCCGCTCTAGTTGGCCAATGCAGGCCTATCAATAGCTTTGAACAAGGTCATGAGCTGAGACAGAGCCAAATGGCAGCTGCATACAACGCACCGGCTCGCATCGACGTTCGAGGAAGTTGGGATGTCAACTTCACCGGCAGCTATATTTTCTGGCAGCCCAGCGAAGAAAATCTGGAACTCGGCATTTCTAATACTAGCGCTAATGTAGCTCTTCCCATCAACGGCCATGTCGTCGACATGAACTTCAAATACAAGTCTGGTTTCAAAGTAGCCATGGGCATTTTCTCAGAACTCGATAACTGGGATGCTCTTGCTCAATACACTTGGTTCACTGGACGCCATAGCAGCCGTTCCAATGGTCCCCTGGATGGGGGAGTAATTCCTTTCTGGGGACATCCAGCAAATACAGCAACTTCCATTCTTTCAGGAAAAAGTCGCTGGCGTCTCAGTGTTGATTTTCTCGATTTAAATCTGGGTCGTAGCTGCTATGTAGGTACTAGACTGACTTTCAGACCCTTCTTCGGTGCACGCGCCGCATGGATCGATCAGAAATATACAGTATCCTATGTCCCAGGAGGTACTGTCTTTTCTCCTTACCAGATCCGCAATACTACTAAATCTTGGGCTATTGGACCAGAAGTGGGCTTAGACACAAGCTGGCTTCTAGGCTACGGCATTCGATTCACTGGAAAAGCTGAAGCGGATCTTCTATTCACTCGCTATAATCTTCGTATGAAAGAACAAAATAGCGCAGGTTCTTCGATATTGGCCGTCAATTTAAGACAGAACCATCTCTACTATCTTCGTCCACACGTCGATCTATCGTTGGGTCTTGGATGGGGAACTTATTTGAGCAATCACAATTACCACTTCGATCTTTCTGCATCGTACGATTTCCAGGTCTTCTGGAGTCAAAACATGTTTAGAATGTTCGTAGATAACTCTTCAGTAGGAAAAAGCATAGCGCCTGATGGAGATCTCTACCTACAGGGTCTAACGGCTAACGCGCGTTTCGATTTCTAAGAACTTTTTTTTCGCAAATTTTCAATCACATTTGCGATCAGTCCCGTCCATCCATTTTGGTGAGAGGCTCCCAAGCCTCTCCCAGTATCTCCATGAAAATGTTCGTTGAAGAACAGGTAATCAATGAAGTGTGAATCCTTCTGGTACTTTTCTTGATCTCCAAAAAATGGTCTTCTCCCATTTGCATCCTTTTTGAAAATAGCCAAGAGACGCTCCGCAAAGGAATCTGAGATCTGCTTGAGATTGACTTTGGGCTCGTTGCCTACTTGTACTTGAAGATTGTCCTCAAATAGATTTCCGAGCCGGTAAAGAGCTTCTACGAGGAAATAGTTGATGGGAAACCAGATCGGTCCTCTCCAATTCGAATTTCCTCCCTTGATTTTTTCAAGAGATTCTCCAGGTTCATAGCTGAGCTTCGCTCCAAAATAATTAACAGGATTTTTCTCATAGTATTTCGAAACACTTCGCAGTCCAAAATCAGAGCGAAACTCGTCAGGGTTCCAGAGATTTTTGACCATCTTTTCGATCTCTTTCGGGTTTAGTAAACCCAGAAGATGTTTTTTTCCCTGAGGTGTGTCAATTTCCTGAATACAAGTCTCGGCTAAATGAGGTTTCTTTTTAACGACCCAGAGCATCGCTTCATAGAATTCAGGATACTGTTTTAGTTCCTCCTCATCCCAGATATCAAACGCTAAAAAGGGAATCAAACCCACGATCGAACGAATACGGATCTGTTCGGTTTTCCCGTCGGGAGTCGTCACCGCTCCGTAGAAAAAACCATCCTCTTCGTTCCACATATCGTATTGCCGCCAATAGCTCTTGCGCATTGCGGCTGTTACATAGAGGAAGTGCGTAAAGAACTTCCTTGCTAGAGCTTCATAGAGATTGTCCTTTTTTGCTAAAAGAAGCGACATTCGCATGAGATTGAGACAAAAAAGAGAGATCCAACCCGATGCATCTACTTCATCAATTAAGGTGCCTGGAGGCGGGTCTGAGCGATCGAGGAAAGAGATATTATCCATTCCCAGAAAACCGCCTTCAAAGACATTGTCTCCCTTTGTATCGATGCGATTCACCCACCAGGAAAAGTTTAAGAGCAACTTGTGAAAACAGCGCTCTAGAAATAAAAAATCTTCAACACCGGTTTTCTCCTTTTCTCGCTTAAAGATCTCCAGAACCGCCAGCGCCTGAACTGGAGGATTGATATCGTTAAATCCCCATTCATAGGCAGGTACAGCGCCATTCGGATGCTGAAACTGATCTGCTAAAAGAAACCAGACTTGCCACTTTGCAAAATCAATATCAATCTGTGCAAAGACAAGGCAGTGAAAAGTCAGATCCCATGCGGCAAACCAGGGATATTCCCATTTATCCGGCATCGAAAAAATCGTCATCGTATTTACATGACGCCAGCGATTGTTGCGTATCTTCTCTCTTTCAGGAGAAGGGGGAGATTTCGGATCGTCACCCTGAAGCCAAAGTCCCACACTGTAATAGTAGAACTGCTTACTCCAGATCATCCCAGCAAACGCCTGGCGCTGAATCAATTTCTCATCATCTGTCGCTTTAGGGGGGTGAATTGTTTCATAAAAAAGATCCGCCTCTTTCTTGCGAAGCTCCACTAACTTATCAATTCCACTGAGGGGATCTTTCTGCTGTTTCTGAGAAAGACGCAGCCGAACAACTGCACTTTTTCCAGGTTCGATCGCCGGAAAGAAGTAGTGTAAAGCAGCTTTACTTCCTTTTTGGGCTGGGTTGACAGCCTCTTTCTCATTGTCGACTAGATAGCGATGAAAGGCATCTTTTACATAGGGCTGTGGATTAGGGGTGCCCGAGAGTTTTTGGAAATTAGTCTCGTTTTCGGTGAAAAGAACTTCTGCATCTTTTTGAGCATAGAGATGCCTTTTACCCAGATGATAGTCAAAAATCAGCGTAGGCGGCGGCTCTAGATCTCTGTCATCGGCCTCCAGGCAGAGAAAGTCTTTCCCGGATTCAGCGATACACATGGAGGGTTTAGGCCCGGGTGTTTCTCCCCAAGACCACTGATTGCGAAACCAGAGGTGCGGTAGAATGTGCAGCGGCGCAGCCTCGGGGCCGCGGTTGAATGCTTCGATTCGAACAACCCACTCTTCTGCATCGTCCTTCGCATATTCGATAAAAATGTCAAAATAGCGATTCTCCTCAAAAATACCTGTATCAACGAGTTCGAATTCACGATCTTTGGGTGTTCGTTTTCTGTTCTCTTCCTTCAACTGTTCGTAAGGGTAGGGACTCTGAGGATACTTATAGAGATACTTCATATAGGCATGGCTTGAGAGGCCATCGAGATAGTAGTAAAGCTCTTTTACATCCTCGCCATGGTTGCCATTTTCCGGGCCTACTCCAAACAGACGTTCTTTGAGAATCGGATCCTGTCCATTCCAAAAGGCGTGCGCAAAGGAGAGAACTTGATATCTGTCGCAAAAACCTGCAATCCCATCTTCTCCCCATCGATAGGCTCGATATCTGGCCTGCTCATGCGGAAAATAGGTCCAGGAGTTGCCGTCTGCGCTGTAATCTTCTCGAACCGTTCCCCATTGGCGCTCGGAAACATAAGGTCCCCACTTTTCCCAGGGGCGAATGAGGCGGGTCTCCTTCTCTTTTTCGAGGCGGGCAAACGAGTCCGTTTTCTGTTCTTCGAGGCGACGCGCTTCCTCACATTTGGCAATGGGCATATTCACCGGCTCCAAGTAATGCTGTTAAATCGTTTAAGATAATACGCACAGGAATAGCTTCTAGGAGAACATCAAAGCGGCCTTTATCTTTAAAGGCCTTCAGGAAACCGCCCTGCTTAAACACTTCCAGCATGCGAGGCGCAATACCGCCTCCAATGTACAAGCCACCGCGTGCGAGCATCTTCAATGCTAGATTTCCCGCTTCTGCTCCATAGATAGAAATAAACCACTCTACAGCACGAGCGCAACCTTGATCGCGATTTTGGCAACCCCACTCAGAAACAACAAATGAAGGATCTCGTTTTTTCATCTCCGCTTTGATTTCCGGCGACTGCATCTCGCGACGCGTTTCAATGAGAAATTCATAGAGATGTCTTAAACCTGGTCCCGATAGTACTCGTTCAAACGAGACGTGTGAGTCGTAGATTTTTTTCAGATAGAGCAGAAGTTCGATTTCCAGGGCATTACGAGGAGAAAAATCAGCATGTCCTCCTTCACAAGCAAACGGCCTATGCTCTTTTCCATCCCAATAGAGGCCCGCCTCTCCGAGTCCGGTTCCTGCTGAAATAAGAGCCGCATTGCCTTTTTGTTTTGGATCTCCCGCCTGGAGAAGAAGAAAATCTTCCGGCTTCAAAACACGCAGACCCCAAGCATTGGCTTCCAGATCGTTTAACAGCTGGACATGCTCGAGTTTTAATACTTGAGCGAGCTTATCTCCATCGACGACCCAGGGAAGATTTGTTGCTTGGCACTTACCGTTGTGAATAGGACCCGCAATTCCAAAACAGGCCTTTTCAACAGACGCCGAATGCATCTGCAAAAATTTCTGCACGATAGGAAGAAGATCTGGAAAATCTCCACTCGAAAAAGTTTCCTGAGCACCCATTTTTAATTCAGATTGATTGTCGAAAAGTGCAAGCCGTGTATGAGTTCCCCCAATATCGCCAGCAAGGATCATAGAAATACTCCCAGTTGTTTGGGATATAACTTATCTCGTGATTCTTGACGAGAAGCACGCCTCCACTTCATGCTAAAAAGCAAAGACAGACAACTAAGGATTTCTATGAATCAGCCATCGGATGTTAACGGCAAAAAAAAAGCTCTAGAGCTTGCCATTTCACATATTCAAAAGCAGTTCGGAGACGGAGCTATCATGACGTTGGGGAAACACTCTTCCTCAAATGGAATTGAAGTCATTAAAACAGGAGCCATTTCCTTAGATTTAGCTCTTGGTATTGGAGGCGTGCCTCGCGGACGGATTATTGAAATTTACGGACCTGAGTCCTCAGGTAAATCAACGCTAGCTACACACATCGTTGCAAGTGCTCAGAAAAATGGCGGACTTGCTGCTTACATCGATGCCGAACATGCTCTAGATCCGGCTTACGCCTCCCGCATCGGCGTGAACATCGATGACCTGCTGATCTCACAGCCGGATAACGGCGAAGAGGCTCTCAACATCGCAGAGATGCTTGCGCGTTCCAATGCCATTGATGTCATCGTGATTGACTCCGTTGCTGCACTCGTTCCTAAAAGTGAACTTGACGGAGAGATCGGAGATCAGTTCATGGGACTGCAAGCGCGCATGATGTCACAAGCTTTGCGTAAACTGACTGCCACGCTTTCACGTAGCAATACCTGTGCGATCTTTATCAACCAGATCCGTGAAAAAATTGGAGTCATGTTCGGAAACCCTGAAACGACAACAGGTGGCCGCGCTCTCAAATTCTACGCTTCCATCCGCATGGACATTCGGCGTATCGGCAGCATCAAGAGCAATGAAAGCCCAACAGATATTGGGTCGAGAGTGAAGGTCAAGATTGCTAAAAACAAATGCGCACCTCCATTCCAAGTCGCTGAATTTGACATCATCTTCAACGAGGGGATTTCACACCTCGGCTCACTTCTCGATGTAGGTGTAGATCTCGGCGTCATCGATAAAAGAGGCACTTGGCTCAGTTACCAGACACATCGACTAGGGCAAGGAAGAGAAGCTGCTC
>JAJFMM010000216.1 GCA_021772165.1 Chlamydiota bacterium
ACGAGGCCTAAGTTCGGTCGTAGTGTGGTAAATGGATAGGGGGCGATCTTTACCGGCACTTTGGCCAGGGTGGTGATCAGTGTCGATTTGCCTGCGTTGGGCATGCCCACAAAGCCGATATCTGCGATCAGCTTGAGCTCAAGCTCAATCTCAACTGATTCCCCAGGTGTGCCGGGGGTGCAGATGTTCGGGGCTTGGTTCGTCGGCGATTTGAAGCAGGTGTTGCCCCTGCCTCCAATACCGCCTTTACAGATTTTCCATTGCTGGCCTTTCTCTGTGAAGTCGAACAGTATTTCTTTGGTTTTGGCATCCTTGATGAGTGTGCCAAGAGGAACTTTTAACGTTAAATCTTCGCCACCTTTGCCAGAGCGGTTATTCGCTCCGCCGGGGGCGCCGTTTTTCGCTTTGATAATCCGTTTGTTGCGGTAGTCTTCCAGCGAAAGGATGTCAGGTGTCGCTTCCAAGACGATGGAGCCGCCATTGCCACCATTGCCGCCAGCAGGTCCGCCTTTGGGGATGAACTTTTCGCGTCGCCACGAAATGATGCCATTCCCGCCTTTGCCAGCGTGAAGACTTAAGATAACGCGATCTGTAAACATAGAAAACCCTCTCATTCCTCGTCCAGTGACGTCGATTGGGAAGGCCTATTTTGGACGAAAGTCCCCAGCGGAGTGCCGGGGACATAGTTGTTTTTACTTTGGAATCACTGAAACGTAGGTCTTGTCAGCTTTTCTAAAAGAGACAAGGCCATCTTTTAATGCGAATAGCGTGAAATCCTTTCCGATCCCTACATTCTTAGCTGCATGCCACTTCGTTCCGCACTGTCTAATGAGAATGCTTCCCGTTGTAACAAATTCGCCCATCGTAGCTTTGACGCCACGGCGTTGAGAATTGGAATCACGTCCGTTACGGGTTGAACCCTGACCCTTCTTATGTGCCATAGTTAGCCTGCTGCGATTTTAGTGATTTTGATGCGTGAATAACGTTGGCGATGGCCAACTGTGCGCCGGTAGTTCTTGCGCCTTTTATATTTATAAGCAATGACCTTCGGTCCTTTAACTTCACCGACCAATTCGGCTTGAACGGTACACTCTGGCAGGTGGGGTAGCCCAACCTTTGGAGCGTTTCCGTCATGAAGAAATAGAACTTTGTCGAATGCCACATTCTGATCTGAACCCAGCAGCTCGACGTCGATGATATCGCCTTCTTGAACACGGTATTGTTTACCGCCGGTTTCGATGACTGCGTACATGGTACCTCCGAAAAAACGAGTAATAAGCGACAGGATTTTACGTGAGTATAGACCTATTGTCAATCGCTAAGACGTATTGTCTGCAAATGAGCTCGCGAAGTAAAAATTTTCTTTTTCAAAAACAGGGCCGCAAGATAGACGGCAGCCGCACATAGTGAGATAGTTGCGCCAGGGGGCCAGTCGAGGAAATAGGAGGCGGCAATACCCGTTGAGGCGACAAAGGCACTGAAGCAAACGGCTCCGGCCATGAGGGTCTTTAGGCGGCTAGTGAAGAGGTTGGCGGTCGTCGCGGGGAGGGTCAAGATCGCGATCGTGAGGATCGTTCCGATGATCTGGATGAGCAGAACTACGGTCAAAGCGATCAGGGTAAGGAGGAGGAAATAGACTCTTCGCAAAGGAATTTTTTGTAGCTGCGCTTGCTCTTCATCGAAGCAGACGGAGAGAAAGGGGCGGTAAAAACAGGCAACAGCTGTGAGGATGGCTGCGCTGAGCAGGGAGAGCCAGAGTAGATCCTGTGGCGTGATCCAGAGAATGTTTCCAAGCAGGAAATTCGAGAGCTCTCCGGCCGATCCGGGTGTGAGTGAGAGGAAGATGATGCCGATGGACATACCTGTCGACCAGATGGCGGCTAGAACGGCGTCGACGCGCTGGCGGTAGTGAAAATGGAGCCATCCGATTGTCCATGCGGAGAGGATCGAGGCAATAACGGCGCCTAGCATAGGTTCGCACCAGGCGATGCCTTTGGATTTCTGTAGCCAGAGGAAGAGCCCCATGCCGCCGAGGACGGAGTGGGTTATGGTGCCACATAGGTTAGAGAGTCGTTTGACGACTACGTAGCTGCCGACGACGCCGCCCGAGAGCGATGCGAGTAGGGCTGCGGCTAGAGACAGGAGTACAAATGAGGGGATCATACTTGAGCTCCTGTGAGTTCTCTCGTTTCGAGGGGAGCGTGGTAGAGGCCGAGAGCATAGTGTCCGCAGACCTCAGAGGGATCGAGTGATGTGATGTTGCCTTGGATGCAGAGAAGGCGATCAGCTTTCTGCACGAGGGTTCTTAGATCATGTGTTACGAGCAGGATCGTTTTGTTGCCCTTCAGTTCGCCCAGAGTTTCCAGGAAAATGGCGAGTGATTTGGCGTCGATGTTGGAGGTGGGCTCGTCGAGTAAAATGAGCTCGGGATCTGAAATGAGTGCGCGGGCAAGGAGAGCTCTTTGAGCCAATCCGCCGGAGAGTTTACCATAGGCTTTGTCGCGATGCTCTGTGAGGCCGAGTCGGTCCATCCAGAATTCACAAGCTTTCCAATCTTCTTGGGAGTGGCCTTTGAAAAAGAGTCTTTTCGGGCGGCGTCCCATGACGATTAAATCTTCGAGTGTGATCGGAAAGTCGGGATCTGTGCGATGAATCTGAGGTACGTAGCCAATGCGATGGCGGTTCTTATCCGGAGTGCCGCCGAAGATACTGATTTTTCCTCTTTCCGGAGGGAGAAATCCCATCAGGAGCTTGAGTAGCGTGGTTTTTCCGCCTCCGTTGGGGCCGAAGATGCCGATGAATTCGCCAGGGTTAGCTGAAAAATTTGCATGTTCCAAGATCGGTACGGCGCCGTGGAAAAAACTGAGCTGGTCCAATTCGATAGCGGGCTGATTCATGGGGCGATCATCTCCGTGAGTTCATGCATCATGGTGAAGTAGTCGCTGGAGTAGGGGTCGATCGAGTGATGGGGGATGGAGAGCTCACGTGCGATGAGCTGAACACCTTTGTTATTGTGCTGCGGCATTGAGAGCGAGAGGAGCGGAGGGGTCGTTTTTACAGTGCTGAGCAGCTGCTCTAAGTGCTTTGGTCTCGGATCTTTTCCTTCGTGCTCGACGGAGAGCTGCCGGAGGTTGTAATCGTGGCAATAGTAGCCGAAGGCTGGGTGGGAGACGAGGAGCGTGCGGTTTTGCAGAGGCTGGAGAGCAAGCTCGATCTCATGGTCGAGGGCGTCGAGCTGGGCGTGTAGTTCCTGGAGATTTTTTGAAAAAAGCGCCTCTTTTTCAGGGAACGCTTCTCTGAGGGTTTCTGCGATCATCGTGGCTTGGCGCTTGGCCAGCTTGGGGCTCATCCAGATATGGCGATCTTGATTGGTGTGAGAGCAGTGCTCGCAGGAGTGCTCTTCTTGAAATTCCAAGAGATCAATGCCGCTCTGCAGATCGACAATCTGCCCTTCTTTGGGGAAGAGAGGGAGTAGTGCTTGTTCAAACGGCTCTCCGATTCGAAACCAGATGCTGGCCTCTTTCAGGGATTCTCTCTGGCGAGGTGTCGGCTCGAAGATGTGAGCATTCGAAGATTGTGGGACGATCGACTCGACTAGAATCGCATCTCCTCCTAGCTTCTCAGTAAAATATTGATAGGGCGCAATACTGACAAGAACGAGCGGCTTTTCGGGACGGGAAGTCTTTGCTTTTCCACAGGCCGCAAGCGCTACAAGAAATATGAAAAAAATACTACGCAAAATTGTCATGAAATTACCGGGGAAATCATCCCATTTCAGTGACTATTTAGCAAGAGAGAGTCTGGAAAATGCCTGTTTTTAAGAGAAATGGGGCCAACATCAAATTTGACATTGACCCCGAGGTAATATTTGGTTTTAAAAGGCGTTTAATCGCCCTTCAGCATCAAGCTTTATTGTGTGGATGAACACGATTGTATTCTTTCCAGTAGATGTCATGGACATTCTGGGTATAATCGCCCTCATTGTAGCCCCCGCATTGATCCCAAAGTGCTGTACCATAGCCATGATCAGCTGCAAACTTTAGTAACTTCTCGCGATCGGCATCAGTCATAGAGGCGTCCGTTGGATCTGTCCCAAGGCTGACTTGAGAGGGGGACATTCCATATTGCTTTGCGAATTGTTCCCACTGGGTCATAAAGCCCTCATCCTTCTGCTCTGTCTCAGCGCTGGATGCGAATCTATAATCATACGACATGATATAGAGACGATCTACAGGAGTAGAACCATCGGGGTTTTTCGCCGCGTCTAAAATGTCTTTAAGATCAGAGGCCCAACCAGCATCTGCATCGGTGCAAACAGTGGCTTTAAGGCTCGGATCAGCAGTTTTAAATGCATTGATTAGATGACCCACCTGTTGTCTTTGAGCTTGGCTCTTTTGTTCTTCATAATCGAAATCGACTCCATCGAGGCCTATGCTTTTGCAATAGTCAGCGAGATCTTTTCCCATTTGCTGAACATTGCCGTCTGTCATTTGGTCCCATGTATTGTTGTAAATCCCTTGGCCACCTGCGCCGCCAAGTGAGATTTTCACAGTGATGCCCTTCGCATGAGCCGCTGCAATGTAGGCTTTCAATTGAGCATCGGTCATTTGTCCAACGCCATCAATGACCCATTTGCCATTGACCTTGTCCAGCTTTCCTTCAAAAAGATTGATCGTATTGACGCCGGGAGGAAGCTTGTTCAAATCTGGCATAGGACCCCAAGACTTAACCCATACAGAATTTTCAATCTTTCCACCTGAAGGAGTAGGTTGTAAATCGGCTTGAACTTTTGCGATAGCCGCAGTCATCGCATCAGTCTGAGCTTTTGAAGGCATGTCTTTTGTAAATTGTGATTGCGTATTGAGCGCGCTGATTTTTGCTAGTAGTGCATCGGCAGCAGCTTTTGTCGTAATGGTAGAGAATTGAGCTAGATCAGTCGTCGCAGTAGTCAAGTTGCCCTGCAGCGCCGTCAAGTCAGCACTTGCTGTGACTTTAGCTGCTTGAAGCTTAGCAAGCATTGCTTTTGCTGCTGCTAAATCTGTCTTCGCAGGATCTTTTTGAGAACCTGGATTTCCTTCCAAAGCCGTAATTTGTTTTTGCCAAGCTGCAATTTGACCTGTAAGCGCATCTAGTGCTTTCTGGTCTTGTGCAGTCGCTGCCTTCATCGCATCGATGACTGCTTGAGCATCTTTTTGGTCTTTCTGGATGCCTGCACTTGGATCGAGATCGTCTTGAACTTTAGTGATGGTAGCACTCATTGCTGTGATATCAGCTGCGCTCGGCGTCTTGCTTGTGAAGTCTTGCTGAGCTGCTTCTGCTTGCGAATCAACTCCTTTTACATCTGAGAGAAGAGCATCGGCTTTTTTCGCATTGTCAGCCGTTGGATTTTTAAGCAAAGCGTCAAATTGCGAGATGTCCGCAGCTTCTTTTGTTTGAAGTCCTGTGAGCGATGAGATGTCTGCCTTTAAAGCAGAAGCCTGATTTTCCAAGGCCGTTAATTTTGCTTTGGCTGCTGCTAAGTCTGTTTTGGCGGGATCTTTTTGGGAATCAGGGTTATTCTCTAGGTCGGAGATTGTTTTTCCCCAATCCTTGATTTGACCATTTAAGCTGTCGAGCGCCGACTGGTCTTTCTCAACCAATCCATCAAGAGTTTCTTTGAGTTTTTCGGCGGCTGTTTGATCATTTTGGATTTGGGTTTTAGGATCGGAAGGCTGGTTCCACTTGAGTGCATCATAATTCCAGTATGCGTTGCTTGCTGCCTGCGCCTTTTCCTGAAGCTCACATTGCCTTTGGCTGTCCATGCGTCCCAATTTCCATCTGCGGGAGTACTGCTCCACCAGGCGCTGGCGACTTGAGCGGCTGTATCCGACTCTTTTTTTAGTTGACTGTCCGTTTGCGGATTCCAAGATTGGTCGTCTAGTAGTGGGCTTGAACTTTGGTTAAATTGAATAGACATGAAATTACCTTTTTTTATGTTTAATATTTTGTTAATAATAAATAGCTATTAGTAAAGCGCAGAGGGAGCATTTTACTCCCCGCGCTAACGTGTATTTTTAAATGGGTGTCAAAGCTGCATATTTTGCAGCTAGATCTTTGAGGATCTGGGAGATCATATCTTTCCCTTGCGCTTCATGCTTGTCTGATGGCGTCGGGGGGATCTCTTCATCATAGATTTTTTTGATATAAGTACCCCAATCGCCTCCGCCAGGGGCGCCATGCGAATAATTCTCCATGTGCTGGTCCCAAATAGCCGTACTAAATCCCTCATCCTTGGCAAACTTGATCCATGCATCAGTGCCAGTCTGGCTAATTGTAGAATCATTAGGTTCTATACCTACGCTGATTTGAGAAGGATCCATATTGCAGTTCGTCTTGAGCCAGGTTTTCCACAGTTCCAGGAACCCCTTATTCTGATCCGGAGTCGCTCCATCTTCGTAATCCATCATATAGACGCGATCGATAGCAGAGCTGCCATCCTTGCACTTTGCATTTTCAAGGAATATAGAATTGTTCAACCATCCGGGACCCGCATCATTGATCCAAAGTCCGAGGCAACAGCTCAACTGTAAATTGGGGTTTAAATCTTTCAAGGCACCGGCTAGTTTGCCGGCTCTGGCAGCGGCAGCCTCGGCGACGGGATCGTGGTCGTCGGACTTGCTGGACAGCTCTTCGTCAAAGTCAATCCCGTCAGCACCTGTTTCTGTGCAAAAGTCATTCAATGCTTTAGCGTAGGTCTGGATATTATCATCTGTTAAATTCTTCCAGCCCTCAAGCCACGGAGTTCCCGCGCCAGCGCCGCCAACCGTTAGTTTTACTGTGATGCCGGCTGCTTTACACTTAGTAATGAAATCTTTCAACTGTGCTTCGTCTTTAAATGCATTTGGAGTGCCAGCTATTCCCCACCATCCATCAATGAGCGGCTTGCCGTTCGCATCCTTATCGAGTGCTCCATTAAATACGTTGATTGTGTTAACACCGCCATCTACAAGAGATTGGATATAGGCATCGCTATCTAAATCACCTTGACCATCGTACTCGGCAGGCCATACGGAGTGTTCAATAGGCGACTTTGGCGGTGGGGTTGAGCCTGAATCGGCTGTGACTGTTTTGATGTCGGCGTTCACTGTGTCTACATCGCCGCCTGTTGCCTTAATGGCGCCAATGTTTCCTGTGAGCGTTGTGGCGTCGGCTTGAGCTTGTGCTAAGTTAGGGTCGGTAGGACCCGAAAGATTGTCTATTTCGAACTGAAGGTTAGCCAGCTTTCCACTTGCCTCTTCAATGTCTGAGCTCATCGATGCAATATCAGAATTGAGGGTATTCCAATCAGCCTGGGTCTTATTTTTGGCGGTGCCGGCAGGCATCTGATTGATCTTTGCTTGCAGATCATCAGCGCTTTTCTGGAATGCGGCTTCTTCTTTTTGTAACGCGCCGATATCTGTCGAGTCTGTGGCGGCTTTCGCATTTAAGTCGGCGATAGGGTCGTTCTGTTGAGCTAAAAAGGTAGCTGATGCGTTGTTTGTGTTTAGGTTATTATGGTTAATCATTTTATTCCCCAATGTTATTATGTAAAAACCCCGGATTTTACAATCCGGGGTTCGTTATATTAAGCTCGGTTTGTTGCTAGCTGCTGAGCGAGTATTTTTTCGATCTCATGCGTGAAATAATCGATGCCATGATTCGGATTCAAATCACTCTTTACCGTTCCAATCGCAGTAGTTACATCTCCTGCGTCTGTTGTAACGGCAGCGATATTCGTGTTGCGGAACGCTGTCTGGCCTTGTTCTGCCGGACTGACAATGCCTTGAATTGTCTGCAAATCTTTTTGTGCTGTTGCCGCATCGTCACTTGTTGGATTTGCGAGCTTATGAAGAGTTGAGAGCTCCGTATAAGTAGAAATTGCCTTTCCCAGAGCTGTCTGCAGATTTCCAAGGGCAGTTTGAGCCGCACCAATGTCTGCTTGCAGGGTCACGAGTTTGCTATTCAGCGCAGCCAAGTCGGTCACTGCCTTGTCTTTCGCAGATCCGGCGGGAAGTTTGCCCACTTCTGTAGTTAACTCCTTGATCTGTTGCAGGTCGGCTTTTTCTTGGGCCACCAAGGCTTTCAAATCAGACGAGTCTTTTACTATTTCACCGTTCAGCTTTCCGACCGCGTCTTTAGCTGTTTGATAGGCTTGATCGATATTGGTTTTTGAAGAGCTCTGAGGAGCTAATCCATCGAGAATCGCTTTCGTAAAGGCCCATGCCGGTTCTCCTGTGCTAGGGTCACCTGATGTAGACGTGCCTCCATCACGATCGGAATTCCAGATCATGACGCCATTAAATTTCTGTTGTACGGTCCATGCAGCTAATGCTTTTGCGTCGGCAGAGCTTAGTGAATTTACATGAGGATCATCTTCGCCGGGCAATAGACCCAGTCGAAGTTTATCTTTAGGGATTCCCCAACCCATTTGAGTAGAATCATCACCTGCGCCTGGCTGACCTTTCGGGGTTGCGTAAGTCGAAAAGTCATTTTTAATCTGATTGACATAACTTGTGCCATCGCCTTTCCAGATATCAAATTCCATGAATTGAATATAGCTCACAGCATTTTGCACATCAGGATCGCTAGCAAGACCGTAAGTGTATGGACTTTGACCTTTCCAACCTTGACCGGGGACCGTGAGAGAGATGAGTTTGTCTGGCCCAAGTTTCTTCCTTAAATCAAGGATAAAAGCTTTTCCGTTGGCAAGATTATCTTGCTCGCAGCCTTCTATGTCGAGATCGACTCCTGATAAATCAACGCCATCCTTTTTGAAATCAGAAACCCAGCCGGATATCTTATCCGCGAGAGCATTAGCTGCCTCAGGTGTAGGCAAGCTTGGCATCGGATCGGACTGGCCTCCAACAGAGAGCTTAATGTTGACCTTCACGCCTTCTTTTGCAGCTCTAGCTAGAAGTTGCTTGGAAAGAGTTTCAATCGTTTTCTCAGTATCGGGATCGAGGTTGTTCCATCCGCTGAAAGCAAAGTTAAAGGTCATGCCATCTTTCAAAGGCATGTTTGCAATGTCCTCGGCTGCGTTTGGATCCCATGTTTCAATGTAGGATTCAAAACCGTCTCCTGAAACAGCAGGGGTAGGATTTAAATCGGACTGAACTTTTGCGATAGCCGCGCTCATCGCATCCGTCTGAACTTTTGAAGGCATGTCTTTTGTAAATTGTGATTGCGTATTGAGCGCGCTGATTTTTGCTAGAAGTGCATCGGCAGCAGCTTTTGTCGTAATGGTAGAGAATTGACCGAGATCAGTCGTCGCAGTAGTCAAATTGCTCTTAAGCGTCGTCAAGTCGTTATTCGCCGTGCCTCTCGCAGCTTGAAGTTTAGCGAGCATTGCATTGGCTGCCGCTAAATCTGTCTTGGCAGGATCTTTTTGAGAGCTTGGATTTGCTTTCAATGTCGCAATTTGTTTTGTCCAAGCTGCTATTTGAGCGTCAAGCGCATCTAGTGCTTTCTGGTCTTGTGCAGTCGCTGCCTTCATCGCATCGATGACTGCTTGAGCATCTTTTTGGTCT
>JAJFMM010000217.1 GCA_021772165.1 Chlamydiota bacterium
CCCAATTGAATTTTCCCCTTGTCGCCCTAGCAAAACAGCCTCATCGCCGACATAAGCCTCATCATCTCCAATATCGACCATGAACTGATCCATGCAGATGTTTCCTGCGATCTTGTAGCTCTTGTTTCGAATCAGCACCTGCATCTGGTTGGAAAAATCGCGTCGATACCCATCGCCATAACCGACGGGGATCGTCACGACCTTCGTCTGTTTCTCTGTGCGATAAGTGTGGCCATAGCTAATCCCCTCACCCGCTTGGACTGTTTTAAAATAGGAGATCTTCGCCTTCAGCCCCAGAACAGGCTGCAGACCCTGCAGAGAATTTTGTAGAGCAAGACCATAACAGAGTAGCCCCGGGCGCACCATATCGAGCCAGGAATCCGGGTAGTAGGAGAGCCCCCCTGAATTGGCCAGATGCCAGATGAGAGAACGACCAGCCACTCCCACTGATTCTTTTAGCTGATGGAACGTCTCAATCTGACGAAGTGTCGTCTCATTCTCCGGCGTCTCAGACATCACAAAATGCGAGTAGACACCTTTTAAGGAAAAGCAGCGCTGGGAGGCAATCCACTCCATGAGCTCCAGTGCATTCTCCGGCCTCACACCGGTTCTACGCATGCCTGAATCCACCTCTACATGTACCGGACAGACAGAGCCGAGTCTCTTTGCATGCTCAGCTACGAGCTTCGCTTTATAGAGTGAACTGATTGTAAATTCTAGGCGGTAGCGGATGAGATCTTCGATCTGCTCTTCATGAATAGCTCCGAGAACAAAAATTGGCAGCTCGATTCCGGCGTCGCGGAGAGCTGCCGCTTCTTGCAAATGAGCGACGGCGAAGAGATCGATCTCCCCCGACGCTACGGCTGCCTTTGCCATCGGAATGAGACCGTGGCCATAGGCATTTGCTTTCACAACACAACAGAAGAGGCGCTTTCCAATTCGCTTGCGAATCAGAGATAGATTCTGCCTAAACGCCTCCAGATCGATCTCAAACCATGCAGGATGTGCTGCCTTACGCATTGTAAGAAGAGGCGCTGACATCACCGCCAGTACCTGTCCAATTCGTATGGAAGAACTTCCCTCGCGGCTGATCGACACGCTCATAGGTATGTGCACCGAAAAAGTCGCGCGTTGCTTGCAGCAGATTCGCAGGCAATCTTTCCGTGCGATAGCCGTCGAAAAACGCAAGAGCCGAGCTCATCGATGGCAGAGGGAGACCGAGAAGAGCACTCGCTGAAACGACTTCTCGCCAAGGCTGATGGCAGCGTGAGATCTCTTTGATAAAGTAGGGATCGAGAAGAAGATTCTTCAGATCCTTATTCTTGTCATACGCTTCTTTGATCTTTCCGAGGAAACGGCTTCGGATGATGCAACCACCGCGCCACATGAGCGAGATCGCACCGTAGTTGAGCTTCCATTTATACTCATCAGACGCCTTTCTCATTAGCATGAAGCCCTGAGCATAACTGGTGAGCTTGGCAGCATAGAGTGCATTAGCGATCTTTGGAATCATCGCCTCTTTATCTCCCTCAAAGCCTTTGAAAGGGATCGGATAGGCTTTGCTCGCTTCCACGCGCTCTTCTTTGAGTGCGGAAAGACAGCGAGCAAACACAGCTTCTGCGATCAGAGTCACCGGAATGCCCATATCAAGAGCACTCATCCCCGTCCATTTTCCTGTTCCCTTCTGTCCTGCCGTATCGAGAATTTTATCGAGAAGCGGTTTACCGTCTTTGTCCATCTTCGTGAAAATCTGAGCGGTGATTTCGATGAGATAGCTGTTCAGCTCTCCCTCATCCCACTTCTTAAACGTATCGGCCAGCTTAGGATAGTCTATGCCGAGGCCTCTGTGCATCATATCGAACGACTCGCCGATGAGCTGGATGTCGCCATATTCGATCCCATTGTGCACCATCTTCACATAGTGGCCGGCTCCGCCTTCTCCCACCCAGTCGCAGCAGGGCTCGCCATCTTCAGATTTTGCAGCAATTTTTTGCAGAATGTCTTTTACATGAGGCCACGCATCGGGATTGCCTCCCGGCATGATGGAAGGGCCGTGCCTCGCTCCCTCTTCACCACCGGAAACGCCCGTGCCGATGTAGAGAAAGCCTTGCTCTTTCAAGGATTCATAACGCCTCTGGCTGTCTTGAAAATAGCTATTGCCGCCATCGATGATGATATCGCCTTTTTCTAAAAGCGGCGTTAGCTCCTTCAGGAAGTCATCAATAGCATCACCCGCCTTGATCATCAGCATGACGCGGCGAGGTCTTTTCAATAGTTTGATGAATCCGGCCAGATCGTGAGCCGGTAGAACGCCCTTATTTCCCTTGGCAGCGTCATTCATGAAATCGTCCACTTTTGAGGTGGTGCGATTAAATACGGCTACCGTAAAACCATTATCGACCATGTTCAAAACAAGATTTTGCCCCATGACCGCGAGTCCGATCATCCCGATATCTGCTTCCATTCTTCCATCCTTGTGCATTTTGGAATTGTGCTTTTTACTATAGGACTCCAGCTCTCCTCTTGCAAGAGTTTCTCTTGAAAACAGAGGCGAAATCATGTATAAGAGTAGCCTTTTTTGTCCTCGTAGCTCAGTGGATAGAGCGGTCGCCTCCTAAGCGACAGGTCGCAGGTTCAACTCTTGCCGAGGACGCATTTCTTAGTTGCTTCTTCACACACAACCTGATTAAAATGCTCGCCATCTAAAATAGATGGAGTTTCCCATGAAAACCAATCACTGGTTCGCAGCATGCGCAGCCTTAATCTGCACAGCCCTTTCTCCTCTGTCCGCTGAGGAAACGACTCGTAATGAAGATCTAAAGGTTCTTCTCTCTGAAATGCTATCCGAAAATTTCTTGCAAATTACGGCACAGCAAGCCATCGAAACATTGGAAAAAGAGATCTCTGCAGATGATCTGGTCGAGCAATTCCGAAAAGCTCTTGAAGAAGAAGAAACTTTTGCAAAATTTAGCGAACCCTATTCAGCCATTTTTACGGATGATGAGATCGCCACTCTTCGATCTGTATTCGAAACACCGGCCTTCAAAAAACTTTCCGAAGAGGGCACAGAGGCTCTGATCGCCAATTTCGAAACAGCACAAACCGTCTTCATGGAGCTCGCCGAAAACTATCAAGCTTCCTCTGCCGTTACGGTTGAAAAAACATCTGTGGCCTATGACATCACCGAAGTGACTGAAAAGAACTTTAACGAACTCGTTACGCAATCTTACGAGCCGGTCATCATCGACGTATATGCTGACTGGTGCTCTCCTTGTCGCAGAATGGCGCCCATCATCAGCGAAGCGAGCTCCAGATATCCAAACATCCGCTTCGTCAAACTCAACATCGACGAGCAGCCTGATCTCGGCAAACGTTTTGGTGTAACGCGCTTGCCCACGATTCTCTTTCTTCTGCCGGGTAATCCTCAACCGGTGATGAAAGCAACGGGGCTCCTATCCAGCGAGTCGTTCGATAAAAAAATCAATAAATTCGAGACGATGAGCCAAAAATAGCACTGAGGGATAGGCGAGCCTATCCCTCTATTCAATTGCTTTGAGCGGGTTTGCCTTTTCTTCGGCTGCAATCCGGTGACTCACCAAGATCACTCCACACATATTTCCGAAAATTTCGTTTGGACGCTTCGGTTTTTTTCTTTTCAAAAACAGTAGCCAACGCTACAATTTCCATTTTTTTTTGAGACTGTAGATTTGACTAGGATGCCAGATCTAAACCACAGACGACAAGGAGCTTAATTTATGGGTATCGAGTTATTCAACAATCCCGCTGTTCGTTTTGAAGGAGGGCTTGTTCCCAGAGTGG
The DNA here is from genome assembly GCA_021772165.1 of Chlamydiota bacterium. Taxonomy (GTDB): domain Bacteria; phylum Chlamydiota; class Chlamydiia; order Chlamydiales; family SM23-39; genus JAKBAE01. The sequence continues at coordinate 3,820 of JAJFMM010000217.1, forward strand.
GAGCTGCAACAGTTATAACGGCTGCGCTGTCTGCGCTTGTTAATATTCCTTCCGCAAGTGCAATGGATGATACGGGACTAAGAGTGTGCATGAACTCGTGCCATCAACGATACAGAGGTGATGATTTAGAGAGGTGCATTCAGCGTTGTTGGGCTGCATTTACTTCTCCTTGGGGAGATCTCTAAGAAAAGTCTGGATAACTCGTTTTTGCGGGGATTGCAAGAGATTTTCGCCGAAATGCCAATTTGGAAAACTTTTGTTAGATTTTTTAAAGTTAACGAATTCGAAAATCGACAGTTCGGTGAAAAGATCCGCAAGATTCGCAAAATGGAGTTGTCCTGGCCGTCCCTAAAGAGAGCTAAGCTTACGTTTAACCACAAAGCTGGTTGCTCACATGGCTGCGTCTTTATGATGTGTTGGTCTTGTTGGATTAATTTAGTTTTTTACAAACCTTTCGATAGATAGGCAAAAAAGAGGAAATAGGATCATGTATACCCACGGAATGGGATACTCTCAGGGGAATTTGGGGGGAGGAATTGACCTTAACATCAAAAGAGATGAAACAGGAGCCTTAAAGGTAGATGGCGTGGGAGGGCGCGTATTTACGGCTGTTTCTGAAGCGATACTAGACCCTCCGGCTGAATTCATTCGACGCGGGGTAGAAAATGAAAGAAGCGACTACCGGACGAAAGATGCAAAAACGGACGAGCTTAATGCGAGAAGAAATCTTCGCAATACGACCGCTGAGGTGCTGGAAGATTGTGCCAGCAGTGACGAAGAAACAGAAAAGTCCCCCGAGCCTAAAAAAAGCTGGTTTCCGTGGAGTTCCCAGATAAAGAAAGCTGCCGCAAACGAAACTGAAAGAATAGAAAAAGAGAAAGAAAGAGCCATGGAAAGGCAGCGCAAGCTAAAAATGAGCGCAATGAAGATTGGGGAAGATCTTCAATCCGAACAGGAAAAACTTGATAAACGCGTACGAGCTGCTCAGGATGCTCTGGAACGTGACAGAGAGAAAAAAACCGGCTGGACTTGGTGGAGATAACATGAATGTATTGGATGGAAAAAAGTCAGTGTTTGTCAACACAACGGGCATTCAAAATGTAATAAGGGATAGCTATAAAGATAATTGGCCTGACCCATCGGAATTTGTTTTCAGGGGGATGACTCGTTCACGCAAAGAATGGGCGACAGAATATGCGCTAGATAGCTTAACGAGGACTAGAAAAGACCTTAATGACGCGATCAGACGTATCGCTCAACTGAAGATGCCGGCTCCTGAGGAAAACTCTCTTTATGCCAAAGAAGCGCAGCAGGAGAGTGTTGGGATTTGTTCGAGATTTTGGGATTGGTTGAATGGATCTGAAAGAGACGCTCGTTTGAGTTCGGCATACCTAACGGCCACGAAAGATGTACGGGATGCTGAATTAGTGGGGATACATTTAGATGTGGCTATCAGTGAATTAAATGACCTGCGACAGAAGCATCTTACGGCTTTATCCACTTTTTATGCCTGTGCATACGATGCGCACACGCATAACAATTTCACAAAATGTGGATGGACTTGGTGGAGATAATTGAAGGAGATTTCTATACCAAAGAAGCCAGCCTAGAGGCGTTCTGAAACAGCTCTGTCTTAGGATAAGGGCAGAAGCTGAGGCAACTTACCCCCTCCTAATGACTTAAATCTTTTGATGAGCCTATCCCTCTATTCAATTGCTTTGAGCGGGTTTGCCTTTTCTTCGGCTGCAATCAGGTGACTCACCAAGATCACTCCACACATATTTCCGAAAATATTGACTATAGTACGCAGGCGATCAAGACGGAGCAAACAATTTTAAAAGGTTGATGAACAGATCGCAGGGCGCTGTAAGCCCTAACAAAATAACCAGGACTACACTAATCAAAATAAAATATTTATTTAAACTCACCTCGCTGAAAATAAAAACCCCTACAAAGAATAGGAGTTCTATGTATCTTCACGCAAAAGTTTATTCAAATTCGCCAGATCCAACTGATTAAATACAGCCAATTCAGAACAGAAATTTTTCCCTTCATCTCCTGTAAAAAGCTCTATCAGTGCATTCGGAGCATTCCGTATGAACTCCGGGATCATGTACTTACAATCCTGAAAACGACAATCTGTTCCTTCATGATTAAAGTAGCCATAAACCACAGCACATCGAACCACGGAAACCATGAATCCAGTCCAGATCAAGATAGCGGGCAGAATGAGAAGAGGAGGAAAAGCGAGCCCCAAAGAGATGCCCACAATCGTAAGAGCTGCCGCAAGAATACCCAGTGCATAAATGAGCAGTTTCTTTTCCGCTTGTGTGAGAATGGCCGTCTTAATCACTTCCACTACTTTTTTTGCATCTTCAAAGCAATTCACATCGATCAAAGAATCCATATCGAACAAGTGGCCTATTCGCTCTTCTAACACTATGCGCTGAGATGGATTGTCCCATTCTTTTTGAAAAGCCTCTTTCCATAACCTCACACTCATCGTATACAAAGCCTCCGCATCTTCGCTCTTCTCAACATCTTCAACCGCTAGAAACGCTCCCAGTTGCATGGTTGGAGAGAAGATAAACTGCACTTCACGAAGTAGTCCGGCGATTTCTCTAAACAGTTCAATCGCACTGATTCCCAGACCCAAAATGGAGGTGATGAGGATTATGCGACTGATTGATAGCAGATGATTGATATGATTGATGACGAAACTCGGTACAAGATGCTTTAAACCCTCACAAGCAAGGCCGAAGGAAGAGCCGATCGAATTACCCACTCCAAGCACATTCTGGCAAATACGGCTTACCGCTGAAACCTGCGTCTCTAGGCACTGAAATTCCTGGGAAACCTCTAAAGCTTTATAACTCTCTCTAAATGTCGGAAGAACAAACAAAATATTTGAAATTCCAGGAAGAAAGTTCCATTCCCGCCAGCTATCCTCCCGTGGAGGGGGCTCGCTTGGCTTAAGCACGCCTAGTTGATCCATTCTCATCTCAATACACATGGGCAATCCTATTCTATTACTAAAACCAAACAGTCTTAATGATAACACAACCAAGCTTTAACTAAAACCAAACAAAAGTGAATAGATGTATAGAAATTATTTCTTTTTGAAGTATTGATCGACACCATCTGCAATGGCGCGAGCAATCTGGTCGAGGTATTTGGGATCTTTGAGCAAGTTCCTCTCTCCTGGATTGGAGATGAAGCCCCCCTCCACGAGAATAGCTGGCATCTTCGTCTCTCGAATCACGTAGAAATTGCCTTTCTTAACGCCGCGAGAGATCGCCTTCGTTCTGTGGATCAAGCGCGTCAGAACCAGAGAGGCTAATTTGCGAGAGGATGCTGTACGAAGCGTGTTGCTCTTTGCATCACAGAAAAAGACTTCGATCCCCTTTGCTGTGGGATTGCGAGAGGAGTTGTAGTGCACACTGACGAACAGATCTGAGCCTGTTTTATTGGCGGTTTCGACGCGCTTGCTGAGCGAGATAAAAGCGTCGCTCACTCGGGTCATGATCACATGGTAGCCGAGCTGGCCAAGGTACTTTTTTACGAGCTTTGCCGTTTGGAGGGAGAGCCTCTTTTCCTCGCAATAGGGCTTATAGCCTCTCGCTCCAAGATCGAGTCCGCCATGCCCTGCATCAATCACAACCGTTGGTCCCGTTGCATTTAGAGACAAAAAGGGAAGAAGAAGTGCTAAAAGAAAGGCTCTCATCTACCGGCGCCTCTCAAACAAGTCAGAGCAACCTCGCGATCGTCAAAAGGTATGGTCTGGTGTGAAAAAATCTGCATGCGCTCGTGCCCTTTGCCGGCGATCAATACGACATCATCGGGCAGAGCCTGTTTGATTGCCAGCTCGATTGCCCTTTTCCTGTCGATCTCTACCCGCACTGACTCCGGCGCCTGAAACGCAGCGAGAATCTGGCGGCAGATCTCTTCGGGATCCTCTTGCCTAGGGTTATCTGAGGTGATGATGCAGCTATCGGAAAAGCTTTCAGCGGCCTTAGCAAGCCCTGGGCGACGGCCTGGATCTCGATTGCCTCCGGCTCCAAATACGGTGATGATTCTTCCCTTTGCCGTCTCTTTGAGCGTTTTGAGTACATTGAACAGTGCATCACTAGTGTGCGCATAATCGACAAACACATGCTTGCCCGTATTATTTTTAATGCGCTCGAGCCTTCCGGGAGCGCTCTGAATATTTGCAAAAAGAGGCGCCATCTCTTTGAGGCTCGCACCAAAGTGTAAACCAACGCCCATCGCCCCGAGGAGATTGTAGAGATTGAAACGACCGATCAGCGGTGTTTGAACTACTTCCGTCTCTCCTTTGTAGCACACAGTAAAGCGAGTGCCGTCCGACGAGAGCTCAATGTTTTCTGCTCGCAGATCCGCTTTTTCAGAGAGGCCGTAGAGAAGCTGAGGTGAAAGGCAGCCCTCGAGAAGCTTTTCATGCCAAGGGTCATCTACGTTCACTATCGCCTTCTTCCGAGGCTTGCGGCTCTGATCGAGCAGCTGAAACAGCCGTTTTTTAGCCAGAGCGTACGCCTCTTCAGTGCCGTGATAATCGAGATGGTCCGGTGTCAGATTGGTAAAGATGACAGCATCAAATTGCACCTCATCGACTCGCTGCTGATCGAGTCCATGCGAGGAGACCTCTAATACGGCAGCTTGGCACTTCTCTTCGATCATCTCTCTCATGAGTTTGTGATTCGAGATGACATCATGGGTTGTCAAAGAGGAGAAGGAGCGTTTGCGGCCCAAGATCGTCTCAATGGTTCCGATCAGTCCGGTCGGCTTTTTCAGAGCAGAGAGAAGATGCTTCACCAGATAGGTTGTTGTCGTTTTCCCATTCGTACCGGTCACGCCGACAACAAAGAGTTCGCTCGATGGATCGCTATAATAGCGATTGGCGAGCTTGGCCTCAATGGTTTGGGGATCGGGATGGATGAGCTGAGTGATTTTGACAAAAGGATTATAAAATTGAGTTAAAACAGCGCTCGCCCCTGAATCGATCGCCTGGGCGATGAACTCATTGCCATCGAAGGCGCCGCCTTTTTTGGCGATAAAGAGATTTCCTGGAGCTGTTCGTCTCGAATCGGAGCAGAGACCACTGATTTCAATCTCCTTCGAACCCTTGACCTCGAGAGAGCATCCTTGAATCAGTTTTTTTAACTTCACGGAATTTCATTCCACTGTTGGTAGAGCTGCTTTAAATCAATCAATTCCCTAGACCAGTCGGATCGTTCCGTATCACGGCGAGGATCTCCGGGCGGATAGCCAAAAGGATCATCCGGCTCGACACCGAGGTACTGCAGTGATCGCATGGC
>JAJFMM010000218.1 GCA_021772165.1 Chlamydiota bacterium
ATTACTGGTTGAAATGGATGTAGAGTTTTTCATGTGACGCATATTTTCAATTCTTTTTTTGAGAGTAATCTCCGATTGTTGTTATACGAAGAAAAAAGAACCGGATATTGAATGCGTTCCTATGCTGTAAAATTTTTTTTAGGATTGTACCTAATTGGATTCAGCGCATGCCAGATACCGAGCCAAGTGGCGATGGATGGAGCTGGCGGGCGCACGGCTTACAATATGACCGTTCAAGAGACCAATGCAGAACAGATGCTGCTCAATCTGGTGCGCCTGCGTTATGCAGATATTCCGTTCTTTCTAGATGTTGCCAGTATCACAACCCAATCGACGTTTCGTTCTGAATTGAACCCGATTTTTTCGATTCCCGGATTTACCCATACTAATCCCGCTTCGGTGAGAACAGGGGTGATGTGGCAAGATCAGCCTACGATTACATATACACCTCTTGAAGGATCTGCTTTTGCATCAAGGATGCTGCGTCCTGTTGATCTGCAGACAATCCAACTTCTTACTTATTCCGGATGGGATGTCGACCGCATTTTCAGGATGCTGGTTCAGAATTTTGAGGGAGTGTTGAACACTCCGGAAGCTAATGATCCTCCCGAGCAATATGGCGAATACACTCGCTTCATGGAATTTTCCGAACTGCTGCGCGTTTTCCAGAAGAAAGGGGAGTTGCAGTTGGGAGTCAGTGTCAAGAAAGGCGGCAAAGACAACCAACCTGCCGAAGAAGTGTTGCAGATCGCTTTTCCGAGCCATGGCGATGAGGGAATTCGATTGGCAGACATTCTGCACTGCCAGGAAAAACTCGATGGCAGGTGCCGAAGAGAAGTTGACTTTGGCTTCAATGCACAAGGGCGATTGGGCGTTATGACGCGCTCGATCATGTCTTGCATGTACTATTTAAGCCATGGTGTACAGGTGCCGGAAGATCATGTCGAGTCAGGGATGGTGAGACCACCAACGTGTCCCGGCATGGATGAAGATTCTCGCTGGCAAGAGATGTTTTGTCGATTGATGAACGTCAAATGGAGTAAATTTCCTCCACATAATATTTTTATTGCTGTGAAATATCACAACATCTGGTTCTACATCGATGACAATGATCGCTCGTCGAAAAAGACATTTGCACTTCTGATGCAGCTCTACAACTTGAACGCAATTGTGCCTAATAATCGCGGCCCGATCCTGACACTTCCATTGCGCTAGATCTGTATTTTTTGGTCGCTTTTCGCTCCTTTTTTAGTGTATACACAGAAATGATTTGAAAAATGTAACTAAGGATTTCCATGGACAACCCTCATATAGACCTCTTAGCTATTGTGATAGCTGCTGTCGTCAATCTGATCATCGGTATGGTTTGGTATTCACCTTGGCTTTTCGGTAATGCCTGGAGAACTCTTTCCGGTTTTGAAAAGAAGGTCGAACACCGTAAATTCGCCTTATTGTGGTCTCTAATAGCTAGCTTGATCGCGGCCTATATTCTTGGTTTTTTCGAAGTCTTTTTGGGCGTTACGACGGTCTCAGATGGAATGTTTGTAGGATTTCTCGTCTGGTTCGGATTCATTGCAACAACGCTGGTATCGCGGGTTGTCTGGAGCAAACAGCCTTTCAAGCTTTTCATGATCGATGGCGGATATCGTCTTTTGGGATATCTTGTAATGGGAGGCATTCTTGGTGCTTGAGAAGGCTCAGAAAATACTTATTCTCTCTTCTTCGGGAGGAGGAGGTCTCTTGCAGGCTGCAATAGCCAAGGAGCAGGAGATCAAGAAAAGGAATCCCACAGCTCGTTTAGCTCGCCGAGACATGATGAAAGACTGGTATTGGAAGTCGATCGGCAGATATGGAATGAAGAAGTGGGATCAAGCGCAGAGATCCGGAGATGTCAGAACCCTTGAAAGGCTCATCGGGCAGCAGAAATATGGAGATGTCATTTTTTGGCCATGGGTCTTCTATCGGGCGCTGAAAACCTTTTTCAAAGAAGAGATCGATCATGTGATCGATACGCAACCTCTGGGGACCTCTGCCATTCTTTTGGCTCTGCGGATCTACAATCGCAGGCGGGGGAAAAATGTCCTTTTAGAAAAAATCGTCGTCGATCTGCCCACCAAGCTCAATACGCACTTTTTCCGTCCCGTCAAAATGCTCTCGAAGAGAAATAAAAAGCAGCTCAGACTCGTGACCATTCCTCCCATGACCGATCGAGAGGATCAGTCGGTAGAAGAGTTCTGGAAAAAGCACTGCAGGCTCTCTGAAAAAGATGTGGTGTATGAGTACTATCCAGTGCGCCAAAGCTTCCGCAGCTATCAAGGCAAAAAGCGCGAAACGGGCGCCTTTCAGATCCAAGCGAAGTTCTCGCATGCCGAAGAGAGCCGGCTCTTAGGCGAAGCCCTCCGGAATGGTTCGATCCAGACAGAGATGGATGAGAAGATTGTACGATTTACGATCCAGCCTCAGGATCGCGTTGTGACGCTTTTATTGGGCTCACAGCCCGCTCTCGAGGCAACCCTTGGCTATGTGAGTCAGATCCAGCAATGCGTTCAGAAGATGGAGGGCTTTCAAGGAGCTGTTCATCTTTTTGTGCTGTGCGCCCAACATCGCCCAGGAACAGATTCCTTGCTGAAGCAAGTCT
>JAJFMM010000219.1 GCA_021772165.1 Chlamydiota bacterium
CATCGAATCGTAGTTGCCTGGATAGATGATGACGGTATCGTAGTCGATGTCGGCAATATGCGTTGTAATCGCGTTGAGAAAATGGCGGTCGTGACTGACGACAATCATTGTACCAGTATAGTTGTGCAAGAAACCTTCCAACCAGGAGATCGATTCGAGGTCGAGGTGGTTTGTCGGTTCGTCGAGTAGCAGCGCGTCCGGATTACCGAAGAGCGCTTGGCAAAGGAGTACGCGGAACTGGCGATCTGTTGGGATCTCTGACATTTTTTTCGTATGCAGATCTTCGGTAAGACCCATACCAACGAGTAGGACTGCTGCATCCGATTCAGCGCTGTAGCCATCTTCTTCTGCGATGACCTCTTCGAGCTCTCCGAGGCGCATGCCGATCTCGTCGGTCATCTCTTGTTCATAGAGATGGTTCTGCTCTTGTAGGACTTTCCAGAGTCGCTAGTTTCCCATGAGGACAGTGTCGAGGACGGTGAAATCGAGAAAATCTTAGATTTTCTGCTTGAGGAAGCCAACTTTGTTGGGCAAACTCACTGTGCCGGAGGTGGAGGACTCGACGCCCATGATGATTTTAAGCAATGTGGACTTGCCGGAGCCGTTAGGGCCCGTTAATCCATAGCGGCAGCCTTCGTTGAACGAGACTGTGACATCTTCAAACAGGGTACGTCCACCGACGCGTTTGGTAATCTCTTGTAAAGTAATCATTGAAATTGTGTGCCTTTTGATGCTTGATTTTACCAGAAAAGGGATCTCTATTAAAAGGATTTTATGGACTTTGACACGGCAACGACCCATTTTTTAAAGCATCTCAAGCTGGTGAAGGGTGTTTCAGAGCATACGCTCAGAGCGTACTCTCTGGATTTGAGAGCTTTTTCGCTCTTTTCTGGAGAAGAAAAAATTGAGAATGTGACGAAAAGAACGGTTCGGCGCTACCTCTCGCATCTTCATGAAAAGAGTGCGAGCGTTAAAACTATACATCGAAGGCTCTCCTCTCTTAGAAGTTTTTTTAAATTTGCGATCCAGAAAAAACTAGTTACAGATAGCCCTCTCGAGGAGATCTCGAGTCCCAAAAAAGAGAGGAGGCTACCCGTTTGTATCGGCTATGCGCAAGTAGAGCATCTGTTTGCTCAACCTGATCTCTCCACTTACTTGGGACTGAGAGACCGCGCGATCATGGAGCTTTTGTATAGCTCCGGTCTTCGTCTCAGCGAAATTGTCGGACTCAATCGGCGCGACTTCGATGAGGAGCAGTTGACTCTGCAAATCTTTGGAAAAGGGAAGAAGCAGAGAATGGGACCGATCACGGAGACGGCATCGGGCTGGATTCAGAAGTATTTGGACAGTCCTGAGCGAGGACTCGATACAAAAGAACATCATGGCGAAAAAGATTCTGAGGCTATTTTTCTCAATCGATGGGGAAAGCGTCTCACCGCGCGTTCAGTAGATCGTAATTTTGCAGCCTACCTCAAATCTAGTGGCCTTTCGGAGAAAATTGTCCCGCACACAATCCGGCACACGATCGCAACGCATTGGTTGGAAAATGGAATGGATCTGAAAACGATTCAGCTTCTTCTCGGCCATACGTCACTTTCTACAACGACGATTTACACGCATGTTTCTACGAAACTGAAGAGAGAAGTATATGATCGCACGCATCCAAGAGCAAAAAGCAATAGCCTTCCTGATCAGGAATCCTTATAAATGGATCAAAGAATTTTTTTCAGGATCTCATGCGAGTCTCTCTACTTAGAAGCGTATTGCCCTTTTTTCTGATGAGTTCTGCTTTTGCAGAAGAAGAAACAGTTGTCGGCGAAGGAAAGAGGAGTTGTAAACTTTCTCAGAAACCAGAGGCAGGACTGTCTTTAAAGAGTTTTTGTGGAATCGATGAGCCAAGGTGTGGCTGTTTTGCAAAAAATTGCTCCGATACCGCCGGTATGGCCTTCCAGCTTGATGTGCTCTGGTGGCGAGCGGAAAATCACGGCTTTAGCGTGGGCTTGAATGAGAGTAGCGATGGGCAATTCAACCCAAATATTGAGGGTAGCACCAACATAGGTACGATTCTTCGTGTGCATCCGAAATGGGACCCGGGTTTAAAACTCGGCGTTGGATGGAATGCAGATTATGATCGTTGGGAGCTTTTCGCCAATTGGACCTGGTACAGAAATCATTCAAGAACGACCACAGTGCGCTCAGACATTGCTCGGGGCTCGGTCAGCAATGATGGTCTCTATCCTTTTTGGCCTGTTGCCGACACATCTCTCTATGGGCCTTATCGCAGGGCGTTTTCGAGCTGGAGAATGCTCTACAGTGCGGTTGATTTGGAATTGGGTCGTCCCTTTTTCATGACTGACCGACTCACTCTTAACCCGCAGTTGGGTGTGCGCTGCGCCTGGATTCATCAGAGGTTCAGGGCCGACTTCATGCAATTTCTTCAAACAGCAGGCTTTAGCAAGCAGGAGTTCAGTGGGAAAGAGCATTGGTGGGGAGTAGGTCCTCGTGCAGGTATTCAGAGCGACTGGCTGGTGGGGGGAGGACTGCGTATTATCGGCAGCGCGGCCGCTTCCTTGCTCTATGGTAAAACGAGTGTGCGCTTTTTTTCACAAAAAGAGGCGGTAGGTTCTGATGTTCTAACTGTCGATAGAAGGTTCATCGATAGTTTCTACGCGATGGTACCCAGTCTACAGATCTTCGGAGGTCTTGGATGGGGGCAGTGTTTTTTAAGGGATAAGCTCTATGTCGCGGTAGATGCGGGGTGGGAGGTCAATTACTGGTGGAACCAGTTTAATTTGCCTGTCGGTGTCCGCGGCGTGTCTATGCCTTTGCCTACCGTTGGCAATCAGCCCGTGACGATGGAAGGGCTTACTATGACCATACATCTGGATTATTAAAAGAGTCGGAGAGCGATAAGCCGGATTTTGTCCCCGTCCTAAAACGGGTGATTATCATTCCTCTGGGAGATCCGTCGCCGGATCCCTCGGGCGGCCAGCTAGAGCCTAGCGGGAGATGCTTTGGCGGCTCAATTCGGCCTTGCTTCGGATAGGGTTTCCAGCGCCCCGGGTTCCCCCGGGTGCGATCGATCCCTTAGACCGATATTTTCAGGCTTCCCGGTCTTGCGACCGGCGCAGTGTTTTCTGTTAGACTTTCCGTAGCTCTCTTGGGGAAGGCCTAGACAACTCTATTTCGAGAAATCGAGTTATCCAGACCTTCCTTTAGAAGAACCCCCAGCCGTTAGCTGGTATCCTCTCCTCTGAAGTCCGGACTTTCCTCTGTAGGAAATCCTACAGCGATAACCTGCTCTCCGACAAAAAATTGTGGTTATACACCAGCCATACGACGACGACGGCGTTTCGTTCCTGGAGCTCCGCCATCACCTGCAGCATCGTCTGCTTGCCAGAAGTGAATGCGCGAGCAGTGCTCACAGAAAATCAGCCTTTCACCTTTGCGGACGACGTTTTCATGCTGAGCGGTGAGTGCGATGTGGCAGCCACTGCATGTGCGGTTTTCCAGGGGAACGACGACGCGTTCTTTCTTGTTGTTCAAGAGGCGCTCGTAGATGCGCATGATCTCTGTGTCGGCCGTTTTAGCGAGCGAATCGCGGGACGTTTTGATTTCTTGTCCTTCTTGATTGATCGCGCGGATGCTATTTGAGATCTCCACTTCTAGATTGCGGCTGCTCTCTTCAGATTCAGAGAGGCTC
>JAJFMM010000220.1 GCA_021772165.1 Chlamydiota bacterium
GGCTGATCAGTGGAGATCTCTCCTTCAAGGGATTGAGAGCCCCCTTCCAACTCCCGCAACAGAGCTTTGCTACTTTTCACATGGGCAGCGGCTATACCGTCGATGTACAACCCGCCATCGGCGCACGCATCAAGTTCTGGAAGTTTGATCAGAAGAGAAGCTCAGTTTCATTCATTCCAATCCTCGGCTACATCTATACCCACTTCAACGCCTCTCCCAGAGGCCAAAAACGATCCACTCCCGCAGGCCTCAACGGATTTACGACACTTGAATTTACACGCCCCATCCAGCAAGACTGGTATGGCCCAACAGTAGAAGGCAGACTCGCCTTTTCCTGGAGAGAGCGCGTCCGCTTTGATCTCTTCTATCAGTATACACACGTGAATTTCAGACAGACATTCTCGCAGTCTGTATCGAACTACTACCTCAATGGAGCCGGAACTGTAGACACCGCCACAATTCGCGTCTCTTCAAAAGGGAAAACGCTGCGCACGCAACTCGGAGGAGCTGAAATTTCCTACCGATCGCCCGATCATTGGCAGATCGGCTCTCGCTTCGAGGGATCAGCAACCTGGTCCAACACCAGCCACAGCATCGTTCGCATCGTGAGAGATTTCTTTGTTCCTACACCTGGACAAACTCAATCTGCATTCAAAGAAAAACAGGAAGTGCACTGGACGCGCTACCTTGTAGATCTCTACGCTTCCTACTGGTTCTAGCAGAAGCTTTTCTTTTATATTTCCTTCAAATATATTCAATACCCTTAATCCTCTATGGAGATTTTCCATGACACAATCCGTAACCGCCCCGATGATGCGCTATCCCGCAAGCGATACAGCGAGGCACACACAACTCGCTAGAATCATCAACTCTTCAAGTGAAAGAACAGATTTTATCAACCGGCTTACTCAATTCCACCGGAGTCAAATTACCGAGGGACAATCGCATCAACTGATTCAATGTCTTATGGAGCTTGCGGAGACAGAACCGAAATTCAGCGCTGATGACAAACACAGTTTTGTTATGGAAACTCTGTCAACAGTAGTCAGGAATATTCTTACAATCAATGAAGAGCAGACTTTAGCCCTTGCAATCCTGGAAACTGGCCAAGATCAACTAGGCCATGTGAAGAGATTGGCCAAAGGTAAATCCTCCTTACCAAAGCTGGAAGCCACCACCTTAAGAGCGAGTGACAAAGAGCAATTTATATCGGATCTCTCCAGCGATTTGAACAATAGATATGGATTCGCCATTCAAGAGCTCAACATGGCTCCCCTGCTATTTTCTATCTACTCCAACACATCCAGCCTGATAGGGTGGACTTACGCAGAAAAACGAGAACTTCAAGAAAAATTAGCCACACGAACAGTTGAAAGAGCCTTCAAAAATAGAGAAAGTGACGCAGATCAATGGGCAGCCTACAACGCATGCATACCACTTATTTTCTCAACATTGACTCTCTACGACAAATCGACTAACGGCTCAATTGATTTATCTGAACAGACTGGCAATTGCTGTACCCTCTTGTAAAAGAGGTTACTGCACTCTCTGGATGGCGATCACAGCTTTTTCTCCATTGAGATCCCAGGACTCTCCCGAAGCTGAGCCAAACTGCACATCGAGAGCCAGCACTTCGCCACAAATAGCCTCTTTGTGCAGGCGGAAAGCCTCTTCTACACGCGGAGTTGTATTCATTGAGACATGGATACGGTCTGTAACCTCAAAATCGAGATCACGGCGCATCGTATTGATTTTGTTGACGATCTCTCTTGCGAGCCCCTCGAGCATCAACGCCTCATTGAGATCCGTATCGAGCGCTACCGTCAGATCACCCTCGACGCCGGCTGCGAGCCCCTCTTTGACCTTTCGCTCAATGAACACATCCTCGGAGGAGATCTCGATCTTTTCGCCGGCCAGTTCAATCGAGACAGAACGCCCCTCATGAAGAGCTTGAATCTGAGCTCCATCAAAGTTTTGAATCACCTTTTGAGCTTGAGGCATCAACTTACCGATCTTTTTACCCAGAACCGGGAAGTTTGGCTTGGTCATCCACTGGACAAACTCACCCTCGTCGCTATGGAATTGAATCTCTTTTACATTCAACTCATCAGAGATCAGATGCGTCTGCTTTTCCAGCGCCTTCAACAGCTGTGCGTTAGATGTGATGAGATGCGCTTTTGCGAGAGGTTGGCGGACTTTGAGCTTATACTCTTTGCGCAGCGAATGGCCCAGGCTCACCGCCTTTTGTGCAGCTTCGACCTCAGATTCTAATTCTAGATCGCGAAGCTCCTCTTGATAGACAGGATAGTCACATAGGTGCACAGATTCAGGCATCGTTTCTGAGCGCAGTTCACGATAGATCTCATCGGTGCAGAACGGAACGAAAGGAGCAGCTGTTTTCGCAAGAGTCATCAACACAGTGTAGAGCGTAGAAAAAGCCTCTTGGCGATCCTGAGAATCTTGATCCGTCCAGAATCTTGAGCGAGAGCGACGGATGTACCAGTTCGTCAGCTGATCGATGAATCCTACAAGCGGCTCGACAGCCAGATTTAAATGGTAAGCATCGAGAGCCCCCTCTACCTCCTTGACCAGCTTTTGAGTCATGGAGAGAATCCAGCGATCGATCAGAGCAGAAGGCTTCTTCTCAATGAGATGAGGCTTCCACTGATAGATTTTGGCATAGGTCGAGAGGAAGACAAAGGAGTTCCAGAGAGGAATTAGCGCCTGGCGGAGCACCTGCTCAACGCCTTTTTCTGTGAAACGGAGATCATCGGCTCGCACAGCTGGGCTATGAAGCATGTAGAGACGGACCGCATCAGCGCCATATTTATTGATCACCTCTTTGGGATTGGGATAGTTACGCAGACGCTTCGACATCTTGTTGCCATCTTCGGCTAAAATGATGCCATTGACGATCACATTCTTAAACGCCGGACGATCGAAAAGAGCCGTGGAGAGGACATGGAGCGTGTAGAACCAGCCACGCGTCTGATCGAGACCTTCCGCGATGAAATCGGCAGGAAAGCCTTTTTCAGTCTGCTCGGAGTGCTCGAAAGGATAGTGATTTTGTGCGTAAGGCATCGAACCCGATTCGAACCAGCAATCGAAAACCTCAGGAATGCGCTTATAAACAGACCCTTTGATCTCAAAAGAGAGATCATCGATGTGATGGCGATGGAGATCGTCGATCTTCTTACCGGTCAGCTTCTCGAGCTCAGCAATGGAGCCGATCGCCTTGCAATCACCCTGCTCATTGCGCCAAAGAGGAATCGGCGTGCCCCAGTAGCGATTGCGACTAATAGCCCAGTCGCGCGCATTTGCGATCCATTTTCCGAAGCGGCCATCTTTGATATGCTCGGGCACCCAAGTGATCTCTTGATTGGTCTCTACGAGACGATCCTTGATCTTTTCGACGGCGACAAACCAAGTCTCTACGGCTTTGTAAATCAGAGGTGTATCGGAGCGCCAGCAGAAGGGGTAACGGTGACGAACCGTTGCTTGACGAAAGACAGAACCCTGTTTTTTCAGATCGCGCATGATCTCTTTATCAGCGTCTTTGACGAGCATGCCGGCATACGTGGGCACATCTAGGGTGAAACGACCATTAGGATCCACTGGGCAGACGAGCTCGATCTCTTCTCTTTTACAGACGAAAAAGTCCGCCTCACCGAAGCCGGGAGCCGCGTGCACAATACCTGTGCCGTCTTCGACCGTGACAAAATCATCGAGCAAGATACGGAACGCGCCCTCTTGAGCCCGGTCTGAGAAGAAGGGAAAGAGTGGCGTGTAGCGCTGATTGACAAGCTTAGTGCCCGGGAAGCGATCGACAACTTCATAATCCTCTTCCTTGAAGTTTGCCTGAACGCGCGCTTCAGCGAGAATGTAGTGCTTACCGCCCTTCTTGACTTTGACATAAGGAATTTTGGGGCCGGCGATGAGAGCGAGATTGGATGGCAGAGTCCAGGGAGTCGTAGTCCAGGCTAAAAAGTAGGTATCGGGCTCCTCGACAGACAGGAACTGCACTGTCAAAGAGGGATCATCGACATCTTTGTAGTTGAGATTGGCCTCAAAATTGGAGAGCGGAGTACCCAGTTTGGCAGAGAAGGGCATTACCTTGAAGCCTTCATAGACCAGACCTTTTTCAAAGAGTTGCTGGAAGACCCACCAGACCGACTCCATGAAAGAGAGATCCATTGTGCGATAGACGTTATCGAAGTCGACCCAGCGACCGAAGCGATCGACCGTTTCCTTCCATTCGCCAGTATAGCGCTGCACGATTTTGCGACACTCTTCATTGAAGTTCGCGATACCGAATTCTTCGATAGCAGGGGCACCGGAGAGCTCTTGAGCTTTTTCGATCTCATTTTCGATAGGCAGACCATGGCAGTCCCAGCCGAAACGGCGAGGCACCTGAAAGCCCTTCATGGTCTTATAGCGAGGAATGACATCCTTGATGGTACCGGCCAAAAGATGGCCATAGTGAGGCAAGCCTGTTGCGAAGGGAGGTCCATCGTAGAAGGAAAAGAGAGGACCGCCAGCACGATTTTCGATAGAGCGCTTAAAGAGCTCTTTTTCCTGCCACCAGCGGAGGACGGCCTCTTCTCTCTCGGGAAAACTTAACTTCTGATCAAAGGTAAACATAAGACGATATTTTAGCCTTCAACCCCTTAAAATCAAAGGCTTTTTTAGGATTCTAACACTGCTTGAGAAGGATCCACCACTGTATTGATTAAGCGGGCAGGAACCCAAGCATCTTGATTTTTGAAAAAAGTCATGTCGATGCAAACTTCTCTTTTTGTCCCATTCGGAAATGTCACCTTCGCAGGAACTGAACAAGTGAAAAAATCTTCTCCGCCTACACCATTGTTTAATTTGCTATATTCGAACTGGGAAACCGAGCTTTCAAAAAATTCATCGTGCATCTCTATCAATTTATTGGGATCTGTCACCCGAACTCCTCCGGGCAGATTCGCGAAAAAACCAATGGAAGAGAGGGAGCCAAAGCTGGCAGCAAAAGCCTGTTTATCCTTCATGGATAAACTTTCCAGAAAAGCAAATAGGTCGTTGAGTGCAGGATGACACCCCTTAGACACTCTTTCAAAAGTCAGGACAGCCATTTTTCATATCCATCTGTTTGATCTGTTTTCCGGACACGCTAAAGGGAATTTTCAATTTTTCCCAGTTCTGAGTTCTGAGATGGCTGTTTACGCGACGAAGGGCAGCCTCCAACACTCTTAAAATCAAAGACTTTTTCAATATTCCTTTTTGTGGTATAATGGGTGATATAAGGCCTTGACTCTCACATAGAGGGTCTCATCCATAGGATGGGTTCCTCTATGGGGGTGTCAAGGTTTCGACTTGGAAACGAAGTATAGGTTGCATGCGGAGGATGTCGGATGGCCTCCTAAAAAATCCGGCGAAACCATTAAATGACGAACAACAATTCGACATGGCGGCTTAAGACCTAACAGTCCTAAGTTACCCGGAAGCCTGAGTATCAGACCTAGAGTCTCAGAATCTTCCGTCATAATCTAGGTATGAACCCTACGAGTTAATCTTCTGCGTAGGAGTTCGAGACACTGAGGATTACCCTGGCCCCGAGTGGCGCGCCCTGCAGCAAGGCTGGTGGTATTAAATGGGTACTAAGCATGTAGAGATCTATAGGGAGTTTGCTAAGGACGAGAGTTCGATTCTCTCCACCTCCAAACATAAAAGGCCGGGAAATTTCCCGGCCTTTTTCATAGTCCAAATTAAACAAAAATCCTCAGACAAAAAATTATGCAAAACCCCACCATTTACGCAGTTTTACGCACTAACTGGACAAAATGGGCGCAATAGGAAACTCGCTTTATTTGAAAATCTCTGGCCTTACGCTGATCCCAACAACTTCCTATCCGGTGTCAACGCCGCGTTTTCGGACGCTAGTTCGATTCTAAAACCGGGATTCAAATTGACTGCACCGTGCCAAGCTTCCTGGCACATCCAGGCCCGGATATCTGACTTCTACCTCCGGTTTGAGGTGTTACCTGGATCTGAGCGCTGATCCGCTCTTTTAGGGTGGGTACGTGAGAAATTACACCGATCAGCTTTCCATCATGCTGCAGACCCGCAAGGGTTTCCAGAGCAGTGTCGAGGGCTTTCTCGTCGAGCGTGCCGAAGCCTTCATCCAAGAACAGCGAATCCACTCGGACATTCTTGCTGGCCATATGGGACAAGCCCAGCGCCAGTGACAAGCTAACGATAAAGCTCTCGCCGCCGGAAAGGTTTTTTGTAGACCGAATCTGTCCTGCTTGGTAGTTATCAATTACGTTGAGCTCCAGAGGTTTGTCGTTATCACGAGCCAGCAACTAACGACTTTCTACCAATTTCTGCCAATTTGGTAAATCTAGCTAACTCACTTATATTCAATTAATTCATATAGAAGAAAAGATCTGCAACAAGCTGAAGTTAATATTAAGTCCAAAATTGCCCCAAAGATTATCTTCGATTTAAGAGAGCTTTTAATCGGTTGCGCTTGGCCACCTTTCAAGCGAGCGGGTATATGCCAATGACTGGTGGTGACCCTCACAGTAAGCGCAGGGCTTTGCCGCAAGCTCGGCTTCCCGTCCCAACACTTTGGGTGTGTAGCGAAGTGTGTAATTCAGCCTGGCATCCTTAAAATCGAGAAAGCTGGGTGCGGTATTTTCATGAATCTTGTAGACCGAATGCCATATATGACGCGAAGGCCCTCCAAAAATGAGGACATCTCCCGATTCCAGCCGCACCCGATGAGCTAAATTCAGAGGGTTGGAACGTGGGTGCGAGGCATCGATTTTCGGTTTTACGTTATTGATCAGAAAATCGCAACTATCCCCAATGTTGAAAGAAACAATCGGCAAACCACCCTCTCCATCAGTCTCTTCTGTGTCTTGGTGCCATGGAATGAATCCTTGCTCAGGAATTTCTGGGATTGTTTTGTAGTAAAGTAAATTGAGATGTGTCGCTTTATCTGTCTTAATTGTTGTGTCATTTTTTGCAGCGAGATGGACATTTCTCTGACATAGGTCGGCTACAATTGAAGGAAAGTAGTGCAGCGCATCGTTCACTTGTCCCCGGTAGGGATTCGCATTCAAGGCACGACGCCCCATCTCATCTGTTTTCCAAAAACCTGTTTTCCCCGCTTCAAAAGCGATCTTTGATAACTCAATTTGTTGTTCTGGGGAAAGACCCCCTTTGATGAGCAGAAGTCCGGGTTGCAGTTGAATGACCTGTTTGTCTAATAGGCTTGAGATGTTCCCTTTCTCAGACAAAACCCCGGAATGTACTGCACGTGAGGCGAAAATGTCTGAGAAGTGTCTCGTAGAGGCCGTGGCTACAGAGCAAACGTGTGAAGCGGATCCATTGGGTGAAACAGATGCAAGAGAGCGAGGAACCCTCGCGGAATAACGAGTGATAGCCGTGGGCAGATGTCGAAGACTCGAAGAAAATGCTGTTACCATGTTGGACTCCCGATTCTGGTATAATTGCGTACATTTTAACAGAAACTATACATATCAACAAGATGACGCGGAATCGGAGGGAAGACCAAGCGTAGTAAGAAAGCTCAAAAACAGCCCTCTTGCTTTTAAATATTTCCTAAGTAAAGCTACTCCTTTTTTTTCAAAAATAGGAAGAAAATATGATATCAACAGATAGGCCAGTCGCAACACAGTTCTCTGAAGTTGCGCTCCGAACGGACCCATGGAATAAACCAGCAAACTCTCTAGGATTTTATTCGTCCCAAAGTTTGGCAGAACGTGTCGCCAACTTTGTACGCAATATTTCCATCGGAGAGTTTAGCGCCGGAATTGATATTTCTATAAATAATAGATCAACCACAAACGAAATACACCGATCTGGTGAAAAACTTTGCTTTCAGGACACACCTAGTCCAGGTCAAATGGTAGCAATTCATACCATCTCAAGGACATTAGACCGAGAAGAAGTTATCCGCATCGTGGATCGCATTTCTACTTTAAAAGAGATGGAGCAACGATCCTTTAAACCAAACGATGCCCCCATTTTTTTGCAGCGAGCTGACTATTATGTTATGTACGATGATCCTACCAACACTGAAACACCTCTAGGTATGTATTCTTCTGAAATACCCTTGCGTGCTGCTATTAATTTCCTCTCTCTCTTGAATATCAATTATGGTTATGAATTGGAGCAAAGGGATGTCGTTGTGTATGAATCGGGACATAAGGCTGCGTTTATGCAAAGTGAAAATCAGAGCCGGGATGAAGAGCAAAGCTTAATGCGGGTTGCAGATAGATTCGATCTCGCTGAAGCGAAACGAATCATCCGATCTCTCGGTTATGAAGAATCTAATGGTCGTTTCCTCGATATGCCAGATCAAAAAAGAAGCCGCCCCATCCAATAATACTGGAGCAACTCTTGAAACAGAGCAAAAAGACCCTGCAACAATCCAGATTTCTGGATTATTGCAGAGCTTTTTTTGTATCTGTTCATTTTCAATGGTAGACAATTTTTCAGCCGTTTAAGCATTCTCTCAAATACTACTTAAGAGTCGCGCTATGACCGATGAGCCCACTTTGACAACAACTGCAGGCAATCCCCTCGCAGACAATCAGAACTCTCTGAGTGCCGGACCTCGCGGTCCTCTTTTAATGCAAGACTATCAGCTACTTGAAAAACTTGCTCATCAGAACCGAGAGAGAATTCCTGAGCGTCCTGTTCACGCGAAGGGAACCGGTGCATTCGGGACGCTGACCATTACTCACGACATCACTCGCTACTGCAAAGCTTCGCTATTTTCTGCTGTCAACAAGAAGACTGAAGTGCTCGCCCGCTTTTCGACAGTTGCCGGTGAACTCGGCGCTGCTGACGCAGAGAGAGACGTGCGCGGATTCGCCCTCAAGTTCTACACCGAAGAGGGTAATTGGGATATGGTTGGAAATAACACCCCTGTCTTTTTTGTTCGAGACCCCTACAAATTTCCTGACTTTATCCACACTCAAAAAAGACATCCACGCACCAATATGCGCTCTCCTACGGCCATGTGGGATTTCTGGTCTCTCTCTCCGGAGTCGCTACACCAGGTAACGATTCTGATGTCTGACCGAGGTCTTCCTATTGGAGTACGGCATATCAATGGCTATGGCAGCCACACCTATAGCTTTGTCAATGCTAAGAACGAGCGCTTTTGGGTCAAATTTCACTTTACAACGCTTCAAGGACATAAACATTGGACCAATGCAGAAGCTCGGGAAGTAGTCGGCCGCACTAGAGAGTCCACACAAGCAGATCTGTACGATTCCATTGAGGCGGGAGAGTATCCTCGCTGGACATTTAGTATACAGGTCATGCCGGAAGCGGATGCTGAAAAAACAGCTTTCAATCCGTTCGATCTCACCAAAGTATGGCCTCACGGAGACTATCCTTTGATAGAAGTGGGCGTAATGGAGTTGAATCGCAATCCAGACAACTATTTTACAGAGATAGAGCAAGCCGCCTTTAGCCCCTCTAACATGGTGCAGGGCATTGAACCGTCTCCGGATAAGATGCTGCAAGCGCGCATCTTCTCTTACGCGGACGCTCACCGCCACCGTATTGGCACTCACTACGAAGCTTTACCTGTCAATAAGCCGAAATGTCCGGTTCATCACTATCATAAAGATGGATCTATGCGATTCTTTCCAAACAATCCCAACTCGGATGCCTACTATGAACCCAACTCATTTGGCGGACCGGTACAAAACCCTGCGGTAGCAGAACCTCCGATAAAACTATCCGGGGATGGCGATCGTTACGATCATCGAATCGGTAATGACGATTTTTCTCAGCCTCGCAACCTATTCAAACTTTTTGACGAGGGGCAGAAAAGCCGTCTATTTTCAAACATCGCAGAGGCCATGGAAGGCGTTCCGTCATTCATTGTTGAAAGGCAACTGGCACTGTTTGATCAAGTGCACCAAGATTATGGCACCGGCGTACGAACGGCCTTAAAGAAACGTGCCGCTCACTGAAGCATTGAAGATACGTCATATTTTTTCTGACGTCCCTGTATCTTCATCGCTTTGATTGCTTTTGCATTGAGGTCAAATTGATGAAGATCAATGAATTGGATGGCTTGATTCTGGTAGGAACGAAAGAAATACTTCAATGCCTTAGGACTTTTAACCGATGTCAATAAGGTATGATCATAATAGACTTTTCTCCTACCCTGTTCACGTGCAGAGCCCAACGGAATGTCAAACTGATTTAGAATATGGAAGGTCTGCTCCACAGCCTCCTCCGAATTTTTCGAAGGAATCGCCGTTGCGGAGAAAAAGACAGCCCTTACAAATCTTGAGGGAGGAGTAAAGTCTCCGGGCAAACCGATCATTCCGGTTCCTTGCCCAAAGGTACTTAACTCGAAACCGCCTAGCAGATGCGGATCTACGTTAAACGGGCTTATATTGATATAGTTACTGAGATTGGTCAATTGCCAATCAAAAGTGGGAGAGTTTGTGATTACACCCAACTCATTCTCATAGACTTTCAAGACTCCATCCACAGGCTCTATGACGATGCTTCTGCCCGATCGATCATAGACAATGTAATGCATCGGAGGCGGCGCTTTTCCCCAATCCTTGAAAATAGTGGGCGCTATAACCACTGATGAAAGAGCTTCTTTAACCTCATCAATCGTAGCAAATTGCGTGAGGATCCAATGCGGAAAGTCTATTGGAGAGAGAGCTTTTTTCCGATTCTGATTTGTGACCTTTGCGTAACTTGCATACCCTGAAAAATAAAAGGCCGCAGCCACAAGTCCCTTCTCATTGATCCCATCCATCAAAACGGGGTCATCGAAGCAGTAAATTCCCGCTGCAGCGTATTTGGATCTGTACTCCATCCCCTTACCTATGGGAGTTTTCGCAACGAAAGAGATATTTCTGGGAACAACGGCGAGACTCATATCAAGATTGATGCCAAATTCAACAGTTCTTCCATTCACAGCAGATCGATCTTCTGCTTGCATAAGGATTCCCGTACAGGCAACCAACCGCATCGTGCAGATCATCGAAGAGAAGAAAAAGGCAAATATCTTCATCGAACCTCGTTATGATTTTTTCAAAAAGCAAGTTTTCAGTACAAGTGTGGTTTTACCCTCTCGGCACTCCACTTCTTCATCGCTGTTCGTCAAATGGATATTCTTGAACTTTGTACCTCTTTTCAGAGTCGTTGAAGATCCTTTAACTTTCAAGTCCTTGATCACATGTACAGAATCTCCTTCATTCAGAAGGTTACCATTACAATCTTTTGCGCTCATTTATCACTCCTTTAGAAATTTCCTTCACCCTACTATTTCTAGATTTAAGATGTATTAAGAAGAGTTTTTCTAAAAATCCAGACTAGCTGCAGTTGCCTGAATGTGGTTTTTGAACTATATGTCTCTAATATTCGAGAAGAAGCCTCATTGGGCCATCAAATCCCAGCACGCATTGGAAATTGAACCCCTTGGCCTCAACAGTACGGCTATGCCGTGAAACGAAGAAAATAGAGAATAAAAAATTCTTTCTCAGGCCATTGAGGTTGTATCGGTATTTATAGGAACTTACTCACCTGGTATCAGGATAAAAGTGGGTCCTTGATGACCCAAAGCAGAAGCCATTGCTTCTTTGATTTCAGCAAGAGCATTTAATTGCACAGTCTTTGCGCCAAACCCAGAGGCTATTCCCTCCAAATTTAATGCAGGGTCATCAAAATCTAAGCCAATGAAGTTGGTCTTGTCTACTTCACTATTCATCTGCATACACCAGAGATTTTTCAGAATTTTGTACTGGTTGTTGATAAAGCAGATAAAAATGACAGGGATTTTATATTTAGCTGCGCTCCATATCGAATGGATTCCAAACATGCTTCCTCCGTCCCCTACAAAGCAAATACTATGCTTTTGAGTTGCCAAAGCGATACCTGTTGAAATTGGCATAGCCCAACCTAAACCGCCTCCTCGAGGCGAGAAATAAACTTTATCAAAATTGAGTTCTAAGGTCATTTTTTGAATAAATGAGTCTTCCGATGATCCTTCCGTAACTACGGGACAAGTGCGATCGAGTGATGATAAGATTTTGTATGCCATTTTAATCGGCAGGTTCACTTTAGACTGCTCACCATATAATTCTTCTAGAGCAGCAGTTGTACTTCTCTCATATTTTGTATAGGTTTTAGCTGTCGAATTTATCTGCTTTAAAAGGAACTTTAAAGTCTCATTCACATCGCCGACAATGGCAAGATCACAGGGATAATCAAAACACAATTGCTTTGATGCGGCACTGATTTGAACGAGCTTAAGCTCCTTCGGAACCACTTGCATACCTGTGAAGAAAAAAGTGTCGATCTTCTCCCCTAACAAAATAATGGTTTGGTATTTTGACAAAATAGTGTGGGCATCACTGCTCATTTCCGGTAGATGTCCCTTAAAATTTTTATAACTGGGATCCACCACACGTTGAACATGAAAAGGTGCTGCATATATATCAGCATCCAAATGCTCTGCTAATATATTTAATGTTTCTTCGCTATGCTTTGCCCCAGATTCATAATCTGCAATGAAAGCCAACTTCCCCTTATCCGTTTGGCTAATAATCTCCACCAAAGGCTGTAGATTACTCACACAAGTATCCTGCAGAATTTTCGTGTCTTTAAAGTAATTCTCTTTACTTTGTTCTTTTAAAATATCCAACGGAATGGATAGAAATGTGGGTCCCAGGGGAGATAGCGTCGCCTGACAATAGCAACGTTGAAGAGCAACGCTTAGATCATCAGCTCTTGTAACTTCATATTGGT
Organism: Chlamydiota bacterium; assembly: GCA_021772165.1. Taxonomy (GTDB): domain Bacteria; phylum Chlamydiota; class Chlamydiia; order Chlamydiales; family SM23-39; genus JAKBAE01. The sequence goes on from JAJFMM010000220.1 coordinate 12,811, forward strand.
ACTTAGTCGCTGTTTCTGCCAGAGTAGTCAGCCTACCTGATAAAACAGGATTATGGATCAAATGTCTTTGGTCCTGTTGACCCGCAATCACCAACAATGGAATCCCAGACATATAAGCGTTGTACATATTACAAATAGAATTGGCCAATCCTGGATAAGTGTGAATATTCACAATTGATGGCTTTTCTTTTACCATCGCATATCCTGCTGCAATGCCAACTGCACTAGATTCTTGTAAGGCAAGGATATACTTAGTCTTTGTGCAGTGAGAGATAGCTTCTAAAAAGGTTGTTTCCGTCGTACCAGGATTGCCAAATACATACTCTATTTTGTAGTGATCAAAAAATTCCTTTATAATCTCTCCACCCGTCGACATCTAACCTCCTCAAAACCATAAGAATTTTTAAAGTAATAGATTAAATGAAAAAACACAACAAGTCAGCTAAAACCCCTAATCAAAATTGCGCAAATAGAGATGCCGACAACTCTCAAGTTTTAGGTGGATTGATGGGTGCCTTAGTATCGGCAACAAAAGGATGCTTATCCTCTGATTCTAGTCTCAACATGGCATAGATCAGAACTTTTGTAAGCATACAGATAAAGAACCAGACGGCGATGTAGATCCATGAGTAGCCCACATACTTCCAGCCAATGCCGACAAAATCCTTTGTCCCCAGTCCATAGACAGCAATAAGAGTCCCTGCTACTTGAGAGCAGAGCGTCGCCACGAAAAATTTCCACTCAGGCAGGGGCCTGCTAAGAAAGTAGCGGCGATTGCGCGTAAGGTAAATGGTGAGGTTCCCCCCGCACAAAATGGCCATGAAAGAGAGTGTACTGCATTGAGCGTAGTCTAAATGCCAAACGCGGTCTCCTATCCAAAAGAGACCAAAGGTCGAAATGACGCCCACGACGGCAAGACCGACCGCAACGGAGTAGACTTCGAGCATATTCCATTTAACCGGTTTTTTCTGAATCTCCATGTTATCGTAAGCAATCATCATGATCGGGAGATCATTGAGAAGAGCAATCATGATGATCATAATTGCAGTCAATGGATGCTCTTTGAAAAACAGCATGGCGAGCAGAAGAAACAAGAGAAGCCGTACCGTTTCACTGATTCGGTACATCGCATAGCTATTGAGTCTGCCAAAGATTTTCCTCGACTCTTCCATAGCCTTGGTGATGACAGCAATACCCTCTGCTGTCAAAACGATCGAGGCGGCCGCACGTGCAGCATCTGTTGCACCACTGACAGCAATCCCAATATCGGCCTGTTTAAGAGCGGGTGCATCATTGACCCCATCTCCGGTCATGCCAACAATATGATTTTTTGCTTGAAGCCGCTTCACGATATTGTATTTATGCTCAGGGAATACTTGCGCAAAGCCATCTGCCTGTTCAAACAGCTCACTTTGCTGCTCTTCTGAAATGCCTTTCGCAAACACTTCATCTACAGGCAAAATATTGGTCCCCAGCCCAAGAGTGGATGCAATCTCTTTGGCGATCGCGACGTGGTCGCCTGTCACCATCTTAATTTGCACATCCAGCGACTTTGTTTCATCGATCATCTCTTTCGTATCATCGCGAGGAGGATCGAAGAGAGGCACGAGTCCCAAAAAGGTCCAGTTTCCCGCATCGTCGCCTTTGGCAACGCCTAAAGTCCGAAAGCCTTTCGCTGCCAATTCCAAAACAGCTTGATTCGCTTCTGCCTTCGCTTTTTCATCCAGCTTAGCCAGATCAAAGATCACCTGAGGGGCTCCTTTACTGGTGTGGAATTTCTCTCCGCCTTTAGAAACAATCGCCTCAGCTCGTTTAACCACAGGATCAAACGGAATGAATTTTTCTACCTGGTAGGATTTCAATTCATCATTATTAGCAAATTTCTCAGTGATCGCCTTATCAATGGAATCTTCCGTATCTAACTTACACGCCAAAGCACAGATAAAGAGGACATCTTCACCTTTTGCGTCTCCGAAAGGTCTTACATCACCCACCGTGAGTTGATTCTTCGTCAAGGTTCCCGTTTTATCGGAACAAAGAACATCCATACCGGCGAGCTCTTCAATGGAGATCAGCTTGGATACAATGGTTTTCATCTTCGCCATTTGCGCCGCTCCCACGGCCATCGTGACTGCCATCACCGACGGCAACGCAACAGGAATACCCGCGACGACCAGAACAAGTAAGAAGATCGCAATTTGTCCTAAATCCTTATGATCAAACGACTGCAAACGGAAAAGATCGACAACCAAAATAACCGCTGCTATACAAAGTGTGATCAGGATCAAAAATCTTCCAATATTGATCACAGCTTGCTGGAAATGAGAGACAGTCTTCGCTTCTTGCACTAACTTGGCGGTTTTGCCGAAGAACGTATTCATGGCAGTGGCGGTCACCACACCGGTCATCTCACCTTGCTTGACGATCGTTCCTGAAAAAGCCCCCTCACCAGACTTCTTATTGACCGGGAGTGACTCACCTGTCAGAGCTGACTGATCGACGGTTAGATACTCCCCTTCTAGAAGCTGAATATCGGCCGGGACAATGTTTCCAAGCTGTACGGAAAGAATGTCTCCGGGCACAAGATTTTTAGCATCAACAGTATCCCACTTACCATCTCTTAAGACTTTTGCTTTCAGTGCCAACTGATTCTTGAGTGCATCGATCGCATTGCCTGCCTTGAACTCGTGGAAAAAACCTAAAGAGGCATTGATGAATAGAAGTGCGAGAATCACGATCAAGTCGGGCCAGCGCTCTAGGGCACCGGACAGAATGGCGGCAACTTCAATCATCCAGGGGATTGGCCCCCAGAAGTAAGAAAAAAGGACGAGCCACATGCTCTTCTTCTTCTCATCGAGAGCATTAGCGCCGAATTTTTTGAGACGCTCCTCTACTTCTTGTTGAGAAAGTCCTTTGTCCTGCTGTACATTCTGCTCTTTGAGGAGATCTTCGTTCGATTTCCTGTCTTCTTTAGGCTGAGCATTTTGAGACGGCGGAGCGTCTTTGCGAGGGGGGGTATTATCATCCATAACCCCCTCGATACAATAAATAAATCCTCCTGTCAATCCTCCTCTACCCGATGTGGTAAGGAATGCTTGGCAAGCTATTTGAACGGGATCCACTTAAGTTATTTTCTTTCTAACTCCAGCTCAATTTCTTCGATACTCGGCAGAGATCCCTTCAAATCTTCTGGCAAGGATTCAATGATCTTGGCTTCGTATTGTGAGATGCCAATTGGTTTGTTGATATCTCGAAGAGCATATTCAGCTACAACCTTGTTTTTTCCCTTACAGAGCAGTAAACCAATGGTAGGTTTGTCATCTGGGTGTTTCATCTTGCCATCTACTGCTGATAGATAAAAATTCATCTTCCCCACAAATTCAGGCTTAAAATCTGTAGCTTTGAGTTCTACTACAACGAAACACCTGAGTTTGTAATGGTAAAAGAGCAGATCGAGATAGAAATCTTGACCACCCACCTCTAGGTGCACCTGACGTCCAACGAAAGAAAAACCCGCTCCCAACTCAAGTAAAAACTTTTGGATATGGTCTAAAAGACCCGATTCAAGTTCATGCTCATCATGTTTATCTCGTAAGATCAAAAAATCAAAACAGTAAGGATCTTTCAACACCTGATGCGCCAAATCAGATTGAGGCGAAGGAAGTGTAGTCTGAAAATTGGAAATTGCATTGCCTTCTCTTCTATGGAGATGGCTCTCTAGCCAGTGAAGCAAAACAGATCGACTCCACCCCTTTTCAATAGTTTGATTGGCATACCAAAGCCTCTCTTTCAAAGATGTAAGCTTCTGAAGAAGAAGGACGTTATGTCCCCACGGAATTTGGCCAACAACCTGTTGGCTAATTGCAAAATCAGGATATTCTTTTGCAAACTGAACCATGTATTTAAGGTTGGTTAAGGAAAAACCTTTCATATCCGGGAAAGAAGATCTGAGATCTTTTGCCAGATTTTCAATGGTTTTTGCTCCCCATCCCTCGCTCGTTTGTTTTAAGAAAATCTTCGATCCTATCTCCCAATATAGAGTGATCAGCTCTCGATTAACAGCAAACGCTGCCTTCACCTGAGAAGATAAGATTTTTCCCTTAATTTCCTTAAGAAACGCTTTGTACCCATTCGCAAGAAGAGCTTTGGATTGTTCAATCGAAGATTGGCTCATAGAACCTGCCACTGTAAAGATCGCAAGATGCTATCACACAGCTCTCGTTAAAAAAAATAGTTTTAGCGACGGGGGCAGTCTGTCAAGTGATCGTTGACCATACCGACTGCTTGCATGAAAGCATAGAGTATCGTCGTTCCCACAAAGCTCATGCCTCGCTTTTTCAAATCTTTCGAAAGAGCATCGCTAATCTCTGTGCAGGTAGGCACCTCTTCTTTCCTCTTCCAATGATTGACGATCGGTTTGTGATTCACAAAGCCCCAGAGATAGGCATCCAACGAGCCAAACTCCTTTTGCAGGAGCAACACAACGCGAGCATTGCTTCTCACGCTAAAAATTTTCCGCCTATTTCTGATAATCGATGGATCTAGAGTAAGATCTTCTAGTTCTTCATCACTCATTACAGCGACTAAAGCGGGATGGAAATCGTGAAATGCAGATTGATAACCTTCTCGCCTCTTGAGGATTGTTTCCCAACTGAGGCCTGCTTGAGCGCCCTCTAGAGAGATCATTTCAAAAAGATGTCGATCCTCGTGGACAGGCACTCCCCACTCTTGATCGTGATAATTTGCGTAGAACTCCTTTCCTGGCCCGTCACCAAAACAGCGCACCTTCTTTTTCTCCATTTATCTAGGGAAGGCCCGGACAACTCCATTTCGCGAATCTTGCGGATCTTTTTATCCACACTGCGATTTCCGAAAAAGCGAGTTACCCAGACCTTCCCTAGGCTCAGATTTTTATGATTTTTTCAAAAAACAAGTTTTGAGAACAAGGACGGTTTTCCCTTCCCGGCACTCTACTTCTTCATCACTGTTAGTCAAATGGATGTTCTTGAATTTTGCGCCTCTTTTAAGAGTTGTGGAAGAACCTTTAACTTTTAAGTCCTTAATAACGTGTACAGAGTCCCCTTCATTGAGAGGGTTTCCATTGGAATCTTTTACACCCATAACTTCCCTAGTTCCTTAAAAAAGTGTTTGCATGTTCTAAAGCTTTCTCGCCTTACTTTCATGGGCTAAAAGCCATTTTTTTCGATCCACACCTCCGGCATAGCCCCCGATCTCTCCATTAGCATTGATCACTCGGTGACACGGAATCAGAATCGCAATCCGGTTGGCTCCATTAGCCCCTCCGACCGCTCTAACCGCAGCAGGGTCCTTGAGCGCTTTGGCTATATCGACATAGGAGCGGCTCTCGCCATAGGGAATGTTTTGCAATTCTGCCCAGACTCTCTCCTGAAAAGGCGATCCTCTCGTTTTGAATGGCGTCTTAAAATCAACCAGCTTTCCTTTAAAGTACTTGCTGATCTCTTCTTGGATCGACGCGATGGGCTTCGACTGCCCGGGAACGATGACAGAGTTCATCGTCTCTTTTAGTTTTTCAATCTCCGCCTCTAATCCGCGACAATTCATGAATTCGAGTAAGTAAAGGGCTTCTTCATCGCTGACGGCTAGCATCGGGCCTAATGGCGTATCCAACCACCCGGCTTTAAGTAGATTCATCTCGCCCGACTTCATGGAGGCGACACCCATGATTTTGGAAATGGCCTCTCGCAATCCACTTCCAGACTCACAATCCAAATCAATCTGTGCCTCAGCCACCGGTGCCTCCTTTTGAGTATCCGTTATAGATAGTCTTGGATAATCCCACCGCCGCTATTTGGACATCAATGTCTTTCTTTTTTTTGAGCAAGGTTGCCATAGTATTGCGCCTCAAAAATAAAGGATCCGGGAGTTGACACAAGAAGGATTTTCTGAAGAGGAGCTAGCTGCCCTCAACACTGCTTGAGCTGTATGTTGCCATCCCCCCAGAGAGGATGGCACAATGGCTAATGTCACTTGCTGAAGAATCGGGTCTCATCGGAATTGAAAATCGAATGAACAGGGCTATCAGAATCTTCTCAGACAATTATGCCGATAGTGCTCTACTCGTCGAGCTGTTAGAAAGCATTAGAAATGATTAGCCTGAGAAACTCTGATTATCTGAATGCCCCATCGATGCGCCAAGCTCTGACATCTGCTTTGAAATATTTTCCGCAGATGCTGAGTCATGGTTAGTCTGTGCAATGATATACTCGGCTAAAAGCTCTTTCATCTCTTTTACTTTTTTTTCCATATCAGCTACTTCTTGAGCCGGAGTAGATTGAGTAGGAACGAAACTAGAATAATCCGTTGTAATTGGAGTCATATAATCACCTTTTATTAAGTATGTAAAGAGTACATTCATATAATGAATAGACAACAAAGACTATTCAAACTAGCTTTAATTATACCTCTCCCATTATTAATCAGTCAACAACATATTTGAATAAAACGTCAAAAAGAAAAAGCTTAGCAACTGATTACAAAGGAGTTAGGTAATCTATCCCAATATTACTACTTAGCTAGCGCCTTTTGAGAATCTGAGTAAAAGACTTCCAGTCGCTTTTTCTGATAGGGAATGAACCCAGAGAACAATGTAGAGGGCTTGATTTCTGGAGGAGAGAGGTGAACTCTTTTTTAAACGCTTCCTCCAAGGGCTTTTTCACAATGATGATCGGAGAGGGCAACTTCTCGAGCTTTGCGATGATTTTTGATTCTTCAGCGTTTTTAGAATTTTTCTGCCAGACATCTATCTGCACCATCGTCGCATCGACTCGGCCTGAGATCACGGCATCGACCTGGGCTTGCCATGCGAGCACCTGAACTAACTTTCCAAAGAAGTTATGGATCGACAAATTGTTCTTCTTCAAGAAAAGCGCAGGAGCAAAGTAGCTGGAGGTGCAATAGGGATGAACTTACCCAAGAGTTTTTCCCTTGAGTTGAGATAGGTTATCGATCCCACTTGATTTGGTCACGACGAGTACGCAGGAATTTTCAGCGGTTTGATTTGCTACAAAAAGAGCACTGGCTATTGGTTCATAAAAAGGATCGTCTTTGAAAAGGATTCCATCCATTATAAATCAATGCCCTCGATGCTTCTCTCTCTTTTTCTTCTGCTTGATAGAAAACTGCTCTTCTAGTCGAGCTTGCTTTTCAGCGCTCGATAGACCCTTCTTCTCTTTCTTTTTCTTTTCTATCTCTTCTCTCATGGCATCTTGCGCGAGTGTTGAGGGCTTGCTCGTTCTTTTAACTATTTCCATCTCGCGACGAACTTCTCTCTGCGCTCTTTTTGGATTCATTCTCTGGATCTGTATGGATATCTCTTTCGGCTCACCAAACTGGAGCTCATGAAAATGATTGAGCACATATTCTTGGACCTCTACATCCGACGGCTCTGCACCAAAAATATATCTTGCAATAGCGTATCCCTCTTTGTCAGTGCGCTCAAAAGCGCCTACCCAAAAACGTTTTTCAAAAAAAATAGTCGCTTTGATTGTTGCCATTTTCTTTTCCATAAAAAGAGTGATTGACTCTACATCTCAGAAGATTTATTTGGTAGGTATGAGATGGATTTTTTCACTCTTCTTTTTCTTCAGTTTCCATACAGCGTTTTGTGTGACTCCCTCGCAATCCCTGAAACAGCTCATCGAGGGCAACTGGCGCTATACTCATAATAAATCCTCTCACGCAGATCACTCCTCTGTCAGGAGAAAAACCCTTCTAAAAAAACAGGAGCCCTTTGCTGTCATTCTTGGCTGCTCCGATTCTCGCGTTGCCCCCGAGATCATCTTTGATCAGGGCCTGGGGGATCTCTTTATTGTTAGGGTAGCCGGAAATGTCGATGGAGCCACCGAGCTCGATAGTATCGAATACGCCGTTAAATATCTGGGCTCTCCCTTAGTGCTGGTCCTGGGACATGAGGGTTGTGGCGCTGTCAACGCTGTCATGGAGGGCAATACGGCTGATATCGAAGATGTCGCAGAATTGATTAGGCCAGCTATTCATGGCGCAAAAACACTCGAAGAAGCGGTCAAAGAGAATGTGAGATGGACTGTCGAGTCTCTGAAAAAGACCCCTATTCTCAAAAAGCTCATCCGAGAGAAAAAAATCAGCTGTCTCGGCGCCTACTACCACCTAGATACGGGTAAAGTAGAACTTCTAGACAAAAAAAAAGACCTGGATTTCTCCAGGTCTCACTAAATTAACTTAAGCTGTTGAGCCAAAAATTAGGCGATCAAATAGTCAATTCGAAGATAACAATCTCTTTTCCAAAATGAATTTTGACTCAGAAATTGTATAGTAATAGTGGTTTATACGATCGACACGTCTTTCGCTTCTGGGCCTTTCTTCCCTGGGCTTTCAACATACTCTACCATTTGACCTTCGCGCATTGAGTGCGGATCACATTGTAGATTGTTCGCATGAACAAAAATATCTTTTCCACCTTCTTCAGGTGTAATAAATCCAAAGCCTTTCTGCATGTTGAAAAACTTAATTGTACCTCTAGACTTTTGCAAGATGGTTCCCCCATATTTTAGATAACAGACAATATGCACGGACAAAAAATTAACATCTAGTGCTTTTTCTCGCAAACCGGGAAATTTTATACCTAAGTCCTTGCTACAAAGGGCTTTAAAAAAGTTAACTAAAAAAAATTATACGCACTCAACTACCCCAAAAAGAAAGAGTTTCTTAAGAGATAGATGAACGGTCCTCTGCCCGGATAGGGCCCGTCAGTTCCTCCACTTATAAAAACCATATCTTTTAATCAGCGAAATATGAGAAGCTATAGTCTTCCAAAAAACAACTAGCGATCTACGAATCCAAATAAAATCATTCGTCGATTTTCTGGATTCTTTTGGCCGCTTTTCGACCTTTTTTGGGGGGTCCTATCAGCACTCCTATATGACCCCCAAAAACAAGGTCGAAAATCGGCTCAAGATAACCGGAAAATCGACGGAAACATTTTATTAAGATAGGTTCACATGACGTTTGACAGTTTTAATTTACATCCACAAATTCTTAAAGCAATTTCTTCGGCAGGCTATACCGAGCCCACAGGGATCCAATCGAAAGCAATCTCTAAAATCATGCAAGGTTTTGATATTAGAGCATCTGCCCAGACAGGAACCGGGAAAACGGGGGCATTCCTCATACCTGCTTTAAATCGCCTAGCAGCTCCATCTTCAAAACCAGGCAAAGGCCCTCGCCTCCTGATTTTGGTGCCTACTAGAGAACTCGCCATGCAGGTCTCTGTTCAGGCTGAAAAGTATAGTAAGTTTCTTTCCTCCATTAAGACTGTCTGCGTTGTTGGTGGTGTTCCTTATACTGCCCAGCTTCGTAAGCTCTCCAAACCTCACGATATTTTGATCGCGACACCAGGTCGTCTGATCGATTTCATGGGCCGCTCCAAAATTGATTTTTCTCGTCTTGAAATGATTGTTCTCGATGAAGCTGATCGCATGTTGGATATGGGCTTTGTTGATCCAGTTGAACAGATCGTTGCAAGCACGCCGAAAGATAGGCAGACACTTCTTTTCTCAGCAACTCTTCAAGGAAGCGTGAAGTCTCTCTCTGAAAGACTAATGAATAAGCCGATGGATATCGTTGTTCACTCAGATCAAGCTAAACACGAAAACATCAGCCAAAAAATTTATTTTTCTGATGACATTCGCCACAAAAATCGCCTTCTTGAGCATATCCTGAAGATGGATGGTGTCGATCGTACCATTATCTTCACTGCGACAAAAAGACATGCGGATGAGCTTGTTGATGATCTCTATGATAAAGGACATCGTGCCGCCGTTCTCCATGGCGATATGAAGCAGAGTCAACGCACACGCACCCTCACGCAGCTTAAGCGCGGTGATATCAATATCCTAGTAGCAACAGATGTCGCTTCTCGCGGAATTGATGTGCAAGCCGTCACTCACGTAATCAACTTTGACCTTCCTCGCTGTGCTGAAGACTATGTTCACCGCATCGGTCGTACAGGACGCGCTGGATCTAAAGGCACGGCTCTCTCTTTTGCTTCTCGTCGCGACAGTTTTTTAGTTAAAAAAATCGAAGCGTTTACAGGTCAGCAGATCGATCCGTCAACCATCGAAGGACTCGAGCCTAGTGCGAAAAAGCGCTTTGTTCCGAATAAGTTTCCAACTAACAAAAAGCGACGTCCTTTCAACAACAGCAGAAGATAGTCAAAAAACATAGACAGCATCTATAGCTTGCCGTAGCATCTTCTTCCCTAATCTGGAGAATGTTATGTTTAAGCACCTTTTGCTCATTCTTGCAACTGCGTCCAATGTTTGGGCGCAGGATCCTATCGTCAATCCCGCCGAGCGTAGCCACCAGCCTATCAACGAGATCAGGAAGATCCTTTATCAGATCCCTGCTGTCAACGCTGAACGCGCCGCTCATGGCCTCGATCCCGTCATCAATCTGAGTATCGGTCAGCCGCATCGTGCCATGCAGATGAAGGTTCTCGATCCCTTTATCGCATACCTTGAAAGTTTGAAAAAGCTCTCCCCTTATGATCTCTCTTTGGAAATGGGGTATGGACATTCTGCAGGAACTCCAGAAGTAA